>NZ_WWKH01000919.1:0-10779 GCF_009865595.1 Streptomyces sp. SID1328
GGCACGCGCTGGACACCGGATGGTGCGCCCGCGTGGGCTCGGGGCGCGCGGTGCGGGTGACGCCCGAGGGGGCGCGTGCGCTGGGGGAGCTGCTGGGCATCGACGAGCGGGCGCTGGTCTGAGACTGCCTGCCTTTCACCGAATCGATCGAGGAGTCCGATGGACCTCAGTCCGCGTCATCGTCTGCTGCCCGCGGCCGCGGCCGTGGTCACCGTGCTGCTGTGGGCGTCCGCCTTCGTGGTGATCCGCACCGCCGGTGACGCCTACTCGCCGGGCGCGCTGGCGCTCGGCCGGCTGCTCGCGGGCGGCCTCACCCTGGCCGTGCTGTGTGCGATACGGCGGGAGGGGTGGCCGCCGCGCGGAGCCTGGCCCGGCATCCTGGTGTCCGGGGTGCTCTGGTTCGGCTTCTACATGGTGGCCCTGAACTGGGGCGAGCAGCGCGTGGACACCGGTACGGCCGCCCTGGTGGTGAACGTAGGCCCGCTGCTGATCGCCCTGTTCGCCGCGCGGTTCCTCGGCGATCCGATGCCGCCCCGGCTGCTGGCGGGGATGGCGGTGTCCTTCACCGGCGCGGTGATCGTGGGCCTGTCGATGTCGGCCGGGGGCGGCGGCTCCTCGGTGCTCGGGGTGGTGGCCTGCCTCCTCGCGGCGGTCGCGTACGCGGCCGGGGTGGTGGCCCAGAAGCCCGCGGTGGCCCGCGCGAGCGCCCTCCAGGTGACGACGTTCGGCTGCCTGATCGGCGCGGCGGCCTGCCTGCCCTTCACCGGCCAACTGGTCTCGGAGGCGTCCCACGCCCCGCTGTCGGCCACGCTGGGCATGATCTACCTCGGCGTCTTCCCCACCGCGCTGGCCTTCACCGCGTGGGCGTACGCCCTGGCCCGCACGAGCGCCGCCAAACTGGGCGCGACGACGTACGCCGTCCCGGCACTGGTGGTCCTGATGTCGTGGCTGGCCCTCGGCGAGGTGCCGGGGCCGGTGATGCTGGGCGGCGGCCTGCTGTGCCTGGCGGGCGTGGCGGTGGCCCGCTCGCGGGGGCGTACGGCGCCCGCGCAGGTGGCGGACGCGGCACCCGGCCCGGACCGGGTGCGCTGAGTCCCCAGGGGGTGTCTCCCCCTAGAACACCACCAGCGCCCGCCCTCCCCGGCCCGCCAGCATGTCCTCGAAAGCTGTCGGGATGTCCTTCAGGGTGATGTGCTCCGTCACCAGGGCCGAGAGGTCGAGGCGGCCCTCCCGGACGTGGGTGGCGATGGCCGGGAGGTCGCGGGCGGGGTCGGAGTTGCCGTAGACGCAGCCGGTGAGGGTGCGGCCCCAGTGGAAGATCTCCAGGGCGTTGAAGGTGACCTGCTCGTCCTTGCCGCCGATGCCGACGACCGTGGTGCGGCCGCCCCGGCGGGTGGACTCCCAGGCGGCACGGATGCTCTGGGCGCGGCCCGCGCACTCCACGGAGACATCGACGCCCTGCTTGTCGGTGAGGGCGCGGATGGCGCGCGGGGTCTGCTCGTCGGCGAGGACGAAGTCGGTGGCGCCGCAGGCGCGGGCCAGCTCCTCCTTCCGCGGCGAGACGTCCACGGCGACGATCCGGGCCGCGCCCGCGATCCGGGCCGCCTGGAGGGTGGCGAGGCCGACCCCGCCGACGCCGAACACGGCGACCGTCTCGCCGGGCTGGACCCGCGCCGAGTGGTGGACGGCGCCGTACCCGGTCAGGACGGCGCAGCCGAGCAGGGCCGCGTCGGTGAGCGGGACCCCCTCGGGCAGCGGCAGCGCGCAGGCGGCCGGTACGACGGTCTCCTCGGCGAACGCGCCGACGTTGAGGCCGGGATGGAGTTCGGTGCCGTCGGCCGTGCGGGCGTGGACCCGGGCGGCGCCGTCCAGCGCGTGCCCGCACAGCCAGACCTCACCCCGCGCACAGGCCGGGCAGCCCCCGCACGCGGGCGCCCAGTTGAGCACCACCGGCGTGCCGGGTCCGAGCCCCGCCACCCCTTCACCCACGGCGGTCACGGTGCCCGCGCCCTCGTGGCCGAGCACCGCCGGCACCGGCACCCGCATGGTGCCGTTGGACAGCGACAGGTCGGAGTGGCAGACCCCGGCGGCGGCCAGGCGCACCCGCACCTGGCCGGGCCCCGGCTCGGGGAGTTCGATCCCGGTGATCTCCAGCGGTGCCCCGACGGCGGGCAGGACGGCGGCTCGTACGGTCATCGCGCGCGGTCTCCTCGGAAGCTGGGGCAACGGTGGCCCGGAGGTACCCGGCGGACGCGTGTCCGCCGGCGCACCAAACTAGCGGCGTTAGTTTTCCGGCGCCAGGGCTGCCGGGACGCCGGCGGGGCCGACCCGGACCGGAATGCCGTTGAGGACGGCGTTGCCGGACAGGGGATCGAGGAGGGTGCCGTCGAGGAGCTGGTTGACGTTGACGCCGGGTTCGCGGCCGGCGTGGCCCAGCCGGGTACCTGGACGGTTGTGGCCCCAGCCGTGCGGGAGGCTGACCACGCCGGGCCGGATGGCGTCGGTGACCTCGGCGGGCGCGGTCACCTCTCCCCCCGCACCCTTGATGCGCACCGGTTCGCCGTCGCGCACGCCGAGGCGCTCGGCGTCCTCGGGGTGGAGGTGCAGGGTGCAGCGGTTGGTGCCGCCGGTGAGGGCGGGCACGTTGTGCAGCCAGCTGTTGTTGGAGCGCAGATGGCGGCGGCCGACGAGGACGAGCCCGGTGGGCCGCTCGCGCAGGGCCTCGCGCAGCCGGGGAAGGTCGGCGGCGAGGGGCGCGGGCAGCAGCTCGACCTTGCCGCTGGGTGTCTTCAGCGGCTGCGGCAGGCGCGGCCGGAGCGGGCCGAGGTCGATGCCGTGCGGGTGGTCGAGCAGCCGGGCGAGGGTGAGTCCGCCGGGGCGGGCGCCGAAGCCGTCGCCGTAGGGGCCGAGGCGCAGCATCAGGTCGAGGCGGCGCTCGGGTCCGTCGGCGCCGGTGAGCAGCGCGGCCAGCTCGCGCGCGTCGCGGCCGTGGACCGGGGAGTGGGGTTCCCGGACGGCCTTGCCGAGGGTCTGGTCGATCACCATGGTGTCGACGGCGGCCGGGTCCGCGCCGTGCATGCCGCTCGCGGCGAGGACCAGCCGGGCGAGTATCTCGGTCTCGGCCATCCTGCCGGGCTCCAGCGGCACGGCGGGCCGGGTGTAGCGGACCTGGTTGCGGACGGCCAGGGTGTTGAAGGCGAAGTCGTGGTGCGGGCTCTGCGCGGGCGGCGGCGGGGGCAGGACGACGTGCGCGTGGCGGGAGGTCTCGTTGAGGTAGGGGTCGACGCTGACCATGAAGTCCAGCGAGCCCAGGGCCTTGTCGAGCCGGTCCCCGTCGGGCGCGGACAGCACCGGGTTGGCGGCGATCACGATCAGCGCGCGCAGGGGCTCGCCCTCGGGGGTGGCGGTGTCGATCTCCTCGGCGAGCGCGGAGAGCGGCAACTCGCCCTTGGCCTCGGGCAGCCGGCGTACACGGGAGTGCCAGCGGCCGAGGGAGAAGCCCCGGCCGGGGCCCGCCGGGCGGGGGGTGCGGTCGGTGGCGGCCTGGGGGAAGAGGGCGCCGCCGGGGCGGTCGAGGTTGCCGGTGAGGGTGTTGAGCACGTCGACCAGCCAGCTCGCCAGGGTGCCGTGCGGGACGGTGCAGCTGCCGATGCGGGCGTAGACGGCGGCGGTGGGAGCGGCGGCGAGTTCACGGGCGAGGGTGCGGATGGTGTCCGGGTCGACGTCACAGGCTCCGGCGACGGCCTCGGGGGTGAAGTCCTCCATGGCTTCGCGAAGTTCTGACAGCCCGTCGACGTGCGGCGCGAGGTCCCCGAGGTCGACGAGTCCCTCCTCGAACAGCACGGTGGTCATCGCGGCGAGGAGCAGGGCGTCGGCGCCGGGCCGGATGGCGAGGTGCCGGTCGGCCAGCCTGGCGGTGCGGGTGCGGCGGGGGTCCACCACGGTGAGGCGTCCGCCGCGTGCCTTGAGCGCCTTCAGCTTGCCGGGGAAGTCGGGCGCGGTGCACAGACTGCCGTTGGACTCCAGCGGGTTGGCGCCGATCAGCAGGAGGTGGTCGGTGTGGTCCAGGTCGGGCACCGGGATGGCGTTGGCGTCACCGAACAGCAGGCCGCTGGAGACGTGCTTGGGCATCTGGTCGACCGTGGAGGCGGTGAACAGGGAGCGGGTGCGGACCGCACCGAGCAGCACGGTCGGGTAGAGGGCACCGGCCATGGTGTGCACGTTGGGGTTGCCGAGGACCACCCCGAGGGCGTCGGCGCCGTACCGCTCCACGACCGGACGCAGGCCGCGCGCGACGGCGTCGAACGCCTCCTCCCAACTGGCCTCGCGCAGCTCGCCGTTCTCCCGGACCAGCGGGGTGCGCAGCCGGTCGGGGTCGGCGTCCAGCGCGCCGAAGGAGGCGCCCTTGGGGCAGATGAAGCCCTTGCTGAACACGTCGCCCCGGTCACCCCGGGCGGCGGTGACGCGGGTGCCCTCGATGGTGAGGGTCAGGCCGCAGGTGGCCTCGCACAGGGGGCAGATTCGCAGGGCGGTGCGGGGCACGGGTCCTCCCGGAGGGTCGACGGCACGGCCGTAGCAGCAGGGCGCCGGTGGCTCCGGCGAGCATACCGACCGGTAGGCATGGTGGGGAGCCCTGTGGGCGGGCTTCAGTCGAGCACGCGGCCCAGATAGGCCCGCAGCAGCTCCCGCGTCTCGTGGATGATCGCCGGGTCGCCGTCCGGGTGGGTGCGGAAGGCGAGCTGGACGAGGGTGTCCGCGCTCTCCACGGCCACCAGCAGGACGCGGCGCAGGTCGTCGTCGGGGGTGCGGCCGAGGTAGCCGGCGATGAGTCCCCCCAGCCGGTCGGCGACGCGGGTGTTGGGCGCGGTGCCGCGGGTGCCGACCGGTATCTGGTTGCCGAAGTCCACCAGGGCGAAGCCGGGCGCGGTGCGCTTCATGGCGAGGTACTCGTCCAGGATGACGTCCATCGCGGCCCGCCAGTCGCCGGGCGGCGCCTCCTTCAGCCGGGTGGTGACGTGCTCGGTGTAGTGGCGCAGGTTGCGCTGGGCGAGGGCGTCGGCCATCTGCCGCTTGTTGCCGAAGAAGCGGTACACCGAGCCGATGGGCACCCCGGCCCGCTCCGCCACCGCGCGGGTGGTCAGGGCGTCGTAGCCGACCTCGTCCAGGAGGGCGGCGCAGGCGTCGAGGATTCTGGTCAGCCGTTCGGCGCTGCGCCGCTGAACGGGGGCGCGGCGGAGGGACGTCACATGGGGCACGGCCACATGATGCCTCGCCAAGGGGAGGCGGAGAAGGGCGGGGAGTCCTCGCACGTCCCCCGCACGTCCCCCGTACGTCCTCCGGGCGGCCGGTTCTCGCGCCCCGGCCGGGTGAAGGGCGCGTTCGCCTCTTGCGCACATCCTCCGGCATTCCTACGGTGCTCCATAGGAATGCCGGAGAAGCGTGCGCAAGGGAGCGACCATGACCGGGGACGCGCGGAAGACCGCCGAAGCACTGGCGTACCTGACCGGGTTCGGCAACGAACACTCCTCCGAGGCGGTGCCCGGCGCCCTGCCCGAGGGCCGCAACTCACCGCAGCGCGCACCGCTCGGCCTGTACGCGGAACAGCTCAGCGGGACGGCGTTCACCGAACCCCGCGCCCACAACCGCCGCTCCTGGCTCTACCGCATCCGCCCCTCGGCCGCGCACCCCGCCTTCACCCGGACCGCCAACGGCGCGATCCGCACCGCCCCCTTCACCGAGACCGTGCCCGACCCCAACCGGCTGCGCTGGAGCCCGCTGCCCGAGCCCCTGCCGGGCACCGACTTCCTGGCCGGCCTGTGGACGCTGGGCGGCAACGGCGACGCGACCCAGCGCAGCGGCATGGCCGTACACCTGTATCACGCCAACTCCTCGATGGAGCGCGTGTTCTCGGACGCCGACGGGGAGCTGCTGATCGTCCCCGAGCAGGGCGGACTGCTGCTGCACACCGAGTTCGGCCGCCTCCATGTGGAGCCCGCACAGGTGGCCCTCATCCCCCGTGGGATCCGGTTCCGTGTGGAGCTGCTGGACGACTCGGCACGGGGTTATGTGTGCGAGAACTATGGTGCGCCCTTCCGGCTCCCCGACCTGGGCCCCATCGGCGCCAACGGCCTGGCCAACGCCCGCGACTTCCGGGCGCCGGTCGCCGCGTACGAGGACGTCGAGGCCCCGGTGGAAGTGGTCAACAAGTTCTGCGGCAACCTCTGGACGGCGACCTACGACCACTCCCCGCTCGACGTGGTCGCCTGGCACGGCAACTATGTGCCCTACGCCTATGACCTGCGCCGGTTCAATGTGATCGGCACCATCTCCTACGACCACCCGGACCCGTCCATCTTCACGGTCCTGACCTCCCCCTCGGACACGCCGGGTCTGGCGGGCGCCGACTTCGTGGTGTTCGCCCCGCGCTGGCTGGTGGGCGAGGACACCTTCCGGCCGCCGTACTTCCACCGGAACGTGATGAGCGAGTACATGGGCCTGATCGAGGGCGCCTACGACGCCAAGGCGGAGGGTTTCGTGCCCGGCGGGGGCTCGCTGCACAACATGATGTCGGCGCACGGCCCGGACCGGGACACCTTCGACCGGGCGAGCGCGGCCGAGCTGCGCCCGCAGCGGATCGATGACGGGCTGGCCTTCATGTTCGAGACCCGCTGGCCGATCGCCCTCACCCCGGAGGCGGCCCGCGCGGACCACCTCCAGCGGGGCTACGACGACGTGTGGCGCGGACTGGAGCCGCACTTCCGCACCTCATGACATCCCCGAGTGACAACTCCCATGTGTGACCGCTCCGTTGCGCCGACCGGTCCGGACAGGTACGGATAGCCGCGTGACCTCTTTCGCCCCGGACTCGATCGTCCTGAACCGCAAGCTGCCGCTCTGGTACCAGGTGTCGCAGTCGCTGCGGGCCTCCATCCTGGGCCGCTCCCCCGAGGACCCGCTGCGGCTGCCCACCGAGGAGCGGCTGGCCGGGCACTACGGAGTGAGCGTGCTGACGATGCGGCAGGCGCTGAAGGAGCTGGAGGACGAGGGGCTGATCAGCCGGCACCGGCGGCGCGGCACCTTCATCGAGCCGGGGGTGCGGCGCGGGGCGCCGGTCAGGCTGCTGGGCTCGGTGGACGCGATCGTGGCCCAGCAGTCCGGGATGACCGCCGAACTGCTGGACGTGGCGCGGGTTCCGGTGCCGCCCCTGTGGGCGGAGCACTTCCCGGACCTCGCCGAGGTGGCGGTCTACCACCGGCTGCGCGGGGACGCGAAGACCGGCGAGCCGACCAACCACGCCGTCAACCATGTGCGCCCGGAGCTGGCGGACCGGATCGACCCTGCCGATCTGGCCCGCTGGCCGATGACCAAGGTGCTGCGGGACGTGGTGGGCGCCGACATCAGCCGGATCACCGACACGGTGGAGGCCCGGCTCGCCGACCCGGAGACCGCCCGCCTGCTGGAGGTGCCGCTGCTGAGCCCGATCCTGCACTACACGGGGGTCACCTACGACTCCGCGGGGCGCGTGCTGGACGTGGCCGTCATCCACTACCGGGGCGACCGCTTCTCCTTCACCGTCACCCTGGAGGCGACCTGAGCGCCACCACCGTTCCCGTACCCCGTCCGGGGCCGAGGCCGTAGCATTCCGGGCGTGACGTACGAGGACGCGCCGCCGCTGGCGGACCTCATGCCGTGGTCCGTCGCACCGCTGCGACCGGGCCGCGCCTGGCCGACGGCACCCGACCCGGCGTCCCTGAAGGCCCGGTGGACAGCTCTGCTGGCGGTCGAGGGCGCGGAGCGGGAGGCCCTGTTCGAGCCGACCCGGTCGCGCACCGTCCACTCGGCGGTGGCCCAGCTGCCCGGCCGGAACACCGGTACGGAGCGGCTGGCGCGGGCCTCGGGACCGTGCCCGGAGCCGGTGCGGGTGCTCGCGGCGCCGTTCGACGAGCGCTGGCTGATCCCGGACCACCGGCTGATCGACCTCGCCCGCCCGGAGTTGTGGCGGGTGGCGGACGAGCACCAGGTGTTCGTGGTGGAGGCGGGCGCCGGGCTGCTGGCGACCTCGCTGCCGCCGACCCTCGGGACGGGGCGTGTCCGCCCGCTGTACCGGCGTCCCGGCGGCGCCGAACCCAACCTGGTGCCGGGCCTGTTGGACGAGCTGGCCGCGCGGCTCGGCTCCCGGCCCACGGCGGCGGACGTGCTCGCGTGGATACTGGCCGCCGTGCAGGCCGACCTCACCGTGCCGCTCACCGGGGACCGGGAGGTGTGGGCACGGGGCGTGGAGGCGGGCCGGCGCGCGCTGTGGCTGATGCGCCGGGACGGGGAGCGCCCCAAGCTGCCCGGCGGCCGCCGCCCGTACGTCCGCGCACCGCTGCCCCCGTACCCGCGCACCCTGCGCCACGACGCCGAGGACGAGACCCTGTACCTGGACGAGGGCCGGGTCTCCCCCGTCCCGCGCGCGGCCTGGGAGCACGAGGTCGCCGGGGTCCGCACGCTGGAAGCCTGGTTCACGGCCCGTACGGCCCCCGCCGCCCCCGGCACCCTGGCCGCGATCGGCCCCCGCGCCTGGCCCCAGAGCTGGACCTCGGAGCTGCTGGAGCTGATCACGGTGCTGACCCTCCTGACCGAACTCCCCGCCCCGGGTCCGGTGTCGGAGCCGATCACGGCAACCGATCTGCGCACGGCCGGAGTTCTCCCACCCGCGCCCCCGAGCCGCCGCCCCGCCTCCGTGCTGGACCACCAGGAGGAGGGACCGGAGGGGCAGTTCGCCCTGCTCTAGCAGAGTGCCGGGTGACATCGGTGGCCCGCCGGGAGATCATCGCGGGCATGGATCTGCTGCCGCCGCCCCTGGAGGGCGTCACCGTCGTCGCCGTCGAACAGGCCGTGTCCGCGCCCTTCGCCACCCGCCAGCTGGCCGATCTGGGCGCCCGGGTGATCAAGGTGGAGCGGGTCGACGGCGGTGACTTCGCGCGCGGCTACGACACCGCCGCCGAGGGCCTCGCCTCGCACTTCGTGTGGTGCAACCGGGGCAAGGAGTCCATCGCGCTGGACCTGAAGGACCCGCGCGGCCTGGACGTCGTACGGCGGCTGATCGCGGAAGCGGACGTGTTCGTGCAGAACCTCGCGCACGGCGCGGCGGCCCGCCTCGGCCTGGACGCGGCCACCCTGTGCGCGGCCGACCCGCGCCTGATCGCCGTGGACATCTCGGGGTACGGCGGCTCGGGGCCGTACGCGGACAAGCGGGCGTACGACATGCTCGTGCAGTGCGAGGCGGGGCTGGTGTCGGTCACCGGCACGCCCGAGCGGCCGGTGAAGGCGGGCATCCCGGCGGCGGACATCGCGGCGGCCATGTACGCCTTCTCCGGGGTGCTGGCCGGGCTGGTGCGGCGCGGCACGACGGGGCGGGGCGGCCCGGTGGAGGTGTCGATGCTGGAGGCGCTCGCCGAGTGGATGGGGCACCCGCTGCACCACACGATGCACGGGGGCGAACCCCCGGCGCGCACCGGCCTGGCGCACGCCGTCATCGTGCCCTACGACTCCTATGCCACAGCCGACGGCGGCCGGGTGCTGCTGTCGGTGCAGAACGACCGGGAGTGGCGACGGCTGGCCGAACTGGTACTGGACAGACCGGAGTTGGCGCACGACCCGGCATACGCCACCAACGCGGCGCGGGTGGCCGGGCGGGAGCGGACCGACGCGCTGGTCGCCGGTGCGCTGGGCACGATGACGGCGGGCGAGGCGCTGGCGCGGCTGGAGGCGGCGGGGATCGCCTGTGCGCGGATCAGGGATCTGGCGGAGCTGGCGGAACATCCGCAGCTCGCGGCGCGGGAGCGGTGGCGGCGGGTGGGTTCGCCCGTGGGACCGCTGCGCGCGCTGCTGCCGCCCATCACGCTGCCGGGCGGCGCGGAGACGCGGCTGGGGGACGTGCCCGCGCTCGGCCGGCACACCGACGCGCTGCTCCGTGCCGTGGGGATGACGGACGACGAGATCGCGGCGTTGCGCCGGGACGGTGTGGCGGCCTGAGCGCGGGGTGACACGCGGAAACTGCGGGGCGGGGCGCCTGTTCGGCGGGGCCGGGCCGGGACCGGGCGGGACTCCGGGGAGTCCGCTCGGTACGGCTCAGTGACTGCCGAAGAGCGACCGGCGCAGCCGGCGCAAGGGGGCGAAGAGAGAGACCCGGCTGACGCGGACGCGCCGGTCGCTGCGCTGACGCACGGTGTCCCGCGCGGTCAGCTCACGCATGAGCGACGTCGCCTCGACCGTCTTCTGCTGCGGTATGGCAGGTCCGCCGAGCACCGCGAGGTGGCGGTCCAGACGCCTGCTGGTCGCACCACTGCCGCAAGTGATCGCAGGGACCCTGGCCCTGCTGCGCATTGCTATCTGCTCCATGTCACTCCCCACCCGTACGAATCCACCCGGCCCACGGGCAGAGTAACCCTATCGTCCCCATAGGGCATGCGTGTATCTCGGCCACGGGATTCACCTTCCCTACAAGGAGGTTGATCATCCCTAATTGACTACTCTCCGAATCCGACTGATTTCAGGGTGAGTTGGACAACAGGCTGGCCAGTGGGGTGCACGGAACCGCCGTTCGGCTCGACGGTCACCGCGAGTGACACCGCGGACTTCTCGAGTCCCTTGACCGCCAAGGGCGTGTCGCCGCTGAGAAGCCCGAGAGACCGGGGTCCAGCGCCGGGGCGCGTGAGCCAGAGCTGATGCACCCGGCCGCCGGACGGGCTGCCGTATCCGCTCAGCGTGACGACGGCGCGGCCCTCGGACGGC
>NZ_WWKH01000920.1:0-2642 GCF_009865595.1 Streptomyces sp. SID1328
GCGGTGACCAGCGCGCCGCCGAGCGTCTCGCGGGCCTCCGCCGGGGCGCCGGACGGCATCCGGTGCCGGTAGACGGCCGCGCCGACCGAGCCCAGGACCGCCATGCCCAGCGCGCCGCCGAACTCGGTGGCCGTCTCCAGCAGGGACGAGGCGGTGCCCGCCCGCTTTGCCGGGGCGCTGCCCATCGCCAGGTCGGTGAGCTGGGACAGCACCATCACCGCACCGCAGGCCAGCACCCCGGCCGCGGCCAGCAGCAGCCACAGCGACCCGGTGCCGGTCAGCGCGAGCAGCCCGTACCCGGCGGCCGAGACCGCGAACCCGGCGGCGACCACCCGGCCCCGGTCCACGCCCCGGGCGACCAGCGCGGCGGTGACCGGCCCCGCGACCCCGATCAGCACCGAGGGCGCCAGGCTCCACAGCGCGGCCGACAGCGGGCTCTTGCCCAGCACGGACTGGAGGTACTGCGTGGTGAAGATCGCCGAGCCCAGCATGCCGAAGGCGGACACCAGGGTCAGCACCACGGCCGGGGTGAAGCCCCGGTTCCGCAGCAGCGCGGGCGGCACCAGCGGGGAGGCGGCGGTGCGCTGGCGGTGGACGAAGAGGGCGGCGAAGAGCAGGCCGATCGTCACCGACATCACGTACCGCAGGTGCCAGCCCTCGGACGGGATCTCCTTCAGGCCGTAGATCACCGGGAGCACGGCGACCAGCGAGAGGGGGACGCTGATCCAGTCGAAGGGGCCGGGGTCGGGGTGACGGGACTCGGGGAGCAGGAACGGGCCGAGGACCAGGAGCAGGAGCATCGCGGGCAGGTTGACCAGGAAGACCGAACCCCACCAGAAGTGCTCCACCAGCACCCCGCTCAGCACCGAGCCCAGTGCGATGCCGCCGGTCATCACCCCGGACCACAGTCCGATCGCCTTCGCCCGCTGGGCGGGGTCGGTGAACATCGTGCGCAGCAGCGCCATGGTGGACGGCATCAGGGTGGCGCCGCCGACGCCGAGGACCGCGCGGGCCGCGATCAGCGTGGTGGCGCTGTCGGCGTAGGCGGCGAGGACCGAGGCGGCGCCGAAGGCGGCGGCCCCCGCCAGCAGGAGCCGGCGGCTGCCGATGCGGTCGCCGAGGGAGCCCATCGTCATCAGCAGGCCGGCCAGGACGAAGCCGTAGATGTCGAAGATCCAGAGCTGCTGCGTGCCGGTCGGGCGGAGGTCAGCGCTGATCGCCGGGGTGGCGAAGTACAGCACGGAGACGTCCATCGAGACCAGCAGCAGCGGCAGCATCAGTACGCCCAGCGCGGTCCACTCCCGCCGTCCGGCACGAACGGGCTGGTCCGGCACGGGGACTGGGGTGGTGCTCGTCGTGCTCTGCGGATTCACCATGCCGAGGAATGTACGGCTGTATTAAACGAGTGTCTAGAACGATTGTATAAGTCAAGCGTCTAGGACGCTTGTATGGACCGGGGTACGCTGGCCGGCATGGGACACCGTGAGGATCTGCTCGAGGGCGCCAAGCGCTGCCTGCTGGCGAAGGGGTTCGCCCGGACCACCGCGCGCGACATCGTGAAGGAGTCGGGCACCAACCTGGCCTCCATCGGCTACCACTACGGCTCCAAGGACGCCCTGCTCGCGCAGGCGTACGTGGCGCTGGTGGAGGAGGCGGGGGACACCTTCGGCGGTGCCGAGCCGGAGGGGGAGCCCGGCTCGCTGGAGCGCTTCCACTGGGTGTGGTCGAACATCATCTCCGCGATGCGCGAACCCGGTTCGGTCTTCCGGCTCAGCATGGAGGTCATGACCATCGAACTCCCCGAGGTCCGCGCCTACCTGGGCCGCGAGCAGCGCGAGGGCGGACGCGGCCTGGTCGCGCTGCTGACCGGCGTACCGGAGGAGGAGGTCACCGACGAGACCGCCGACACCCTCGGCGGCTTCTACCTCACCCTGATGACCGGCCTCATCGCCCAGTGGACCTTCGACCCCGGGACGGCCCCGGACGCGGCCGCCCTCACCGCCGGGCTGCGCCGGGTCGTGGAGGGCGTGCGGAAGGGTTGAACGCTCAGCCCAGCCGGGCCCGCTTCAGGGCCATGTGGAGGAGGAGGCGGTCCTCGCCGTCGTCCAGGTCCAGGCCGGTCAGGCGTTCCACGCGGCCCAGGCGGTAGTAGAGCGTCTGGCGGTGGATGCCCAGTTCGGCCGCCGCCCGGCCGGCCTGGCCCGCGCAGTCGAGGTAGACCTCGGCGGTGCGGGCCAGTTCCTGGTGGGCGGGGGAGAGCAGCGGCGCCGCCACCGGGTCCTGCACCGACCTCGGCGGCAGCGCGGACAGCAGCCGGTACGGGCCGATGCCCCGCCACTCGGCCACCGGCGCGAACCTCGGTTCGGCCAGGGCCGCCCGCGCCGCCGCCGACGCCTCTTGCCACACCGTGCCCAACTCGGCCAGCCCCGCGCGAGGCTCGCCGACCCCCACTCCGACCACGGCGCCCTCCGCCTCCTTGACCAGCCGCGCGGCCGCCACCAGCGCCGGGGCCGTCACCTCCGTGCTGCGCAGCCGCACCAGCACCGCGAGGCTCTGTGCCGTCGCGCCCCACGGCACCGTGCACAGGGCGGTGGCGTGCGGGACGGTGCGTACCGAGGGGGCGTCGTCGGGGTCGGCGGAGA
>NZ_WWKH01000094.1:0-3353 GCF_009865595.1 Streptomyces sp. SID1328
ACGTACGAAGGTCTCGGTGAGCGCGGAGACCCCGACGAGCCTCTCCCCCGCCAAGTACTGCGCGACGTCGATGACATGGGCCCCCAGATCCCCGAGCGCGCCCGAGCCGGCCGCCTCCTTGCGCAGTCGCCAGGTCAGCGGGGACTCCGGGTCCACCAGCCAGTCCTGGAGATAGCTCACCCGGACATGGCGCAGGGTGCCGAGCCGCCCCTCGGTGATCATCCGGCGGGCGAGGGCGATGGCGGGCACCCGGCGGTAGTTGAAGCCGACCATGGCCAACTTCCCTCGTGCGTACGCCGCTTCCGCCGCCTGGGCCATGGCCTCCGCCTCCTCGACGGTGTTGGCCAGCGGCTTCTCGCACAGCACGTGCTTGCCGGCCGCGAGCGCGGCGAGCGCGATCTCGGCGTGGCTGTCACCGGGGGTGCAGATGTCGACCAGGTCGACGTCGTCGCGGGCGATCAGCGCACGCCAGTCGGTCTCGGTGGCCGCCCAGCCGTGGCGCTCGGCGGCGGCGCGGACGGCGCCGGCGTCCCGGCCGCACAGCACGGACAGGACCGGTTCGCGGGGCAGGTCGAAGACGCGGCCCGCCGTGCGCCAGCCCTGGGAGTGGGCGGCGCCCATGAAGGCGTAACCGACCATCCCGATGCGCAACGGCGGCTTGTCCTCGGGGCCGGGCCGGGTGCCGCCCCCTGCTGAACTCTGCGGCTCTGCCATGCGGTGGGTCCTCTCCTCGTCCTCGTACGGGGTGCCGTGCGGGTGGGGCGGGGGCCGGTCACCGGAAGCCGGTGGGCATGTACCGGTCGACGTTGTCCTTGTCGACGACGGCGGAGTAGAGCGTGACGGAGGCCGGGATCTCGTACTCGGCCATACCGCCCACGCCCTTGCCCTGGCCGAGGGCGCGGGCGAGGTCGATGGCGGAGGCGGACATGGTGGGCGGGTAGAGGACGGTCGCCTTCAGTACGCCGTCGTCGCGCTTGATGGCCTGGAACGCGGAGAGCGCGCCGGCGCCGCCGACCATGAGGAAGCCGTCCCGGCCCGCCTGTTCCACGGCACGCAGCGCGCCCACGCCCTGGTCGTCGTCGTGGTTCCACAGGGCGTCGAACTTGCGCTGCGCCTGCAGGAGTTGGGCCATCTTGGCCTGGCCGGACTCCACGGTGAAGTCGGCCGCCTGGCGGGCCACCTTGCGGATGTTGGGGTAGTTCTTCAGGGCGTCGTCGAAGCCCTTGGTGCGCTGCTTGGTCAGCTCCAGGTTGTCCAGGCCGGCCAGCTCCACGACCCGGGCGTCGGGGGTGTCCTTGAGCTTCTCGCCGATGTAGTGCCCGGCGTTGAGGCCCATGCCGTAGTTGTCGCCGCCGATCCAGCACCGGTACGCCTGCGGGGTGTTGAAGACGCGGTCGAGGTTGACGACCGGGATGCCGGCGCGCATGGCCTTGAGGCCGACCTGGGTGAGTGCCTTGCCGTCGGCGGGCAGGACCACGAGGACGTCGACCTTCTTGTTGATGAGGGTCTCGATCTGCCCGATCTGGGCGGCGGTGTCGTTGGAGCCCTCGGTGATCTCCAGGGTGACGTCGGAGTAGGTGCGGGCCCGCCGCTTGGCGTTGTCGTTGATGGCGTTGAGCCAGCCGTGGTCGGCCTGCGGGCCGGCGAAGCCGATGGTGACGTGCTTGCCGGTCTTGTCGTCGGCGGGCCTGTCCTCGGCGGCGGTCTTCTCGTCCTTCGGGTCGTTGCTCGTGCACCCGGCGAGGAAGGCTCCGGCGCCGACGGCGGCGGTGCCGAAGAGCAGCCCTCTGCGGCTGGTCAGGGGTGTCGGTACGGTCGGTCGCATGGCGGTGAACCCTTTCCTCAGGTCGTGCTCGCGGTACGGCGCTGGACCAGCACGGCGGCGACGATGATCGCGCCCTTGGCGATCTGCTGGACGTCGCTCTGCAGGTTGTTCAGGGCGAAGATGTCGGTGATCGTGGTGAAGATCAGCACGCCCAGCACCGAGCCGGTGATGGTGCCCCGGCCGCCGCTGAGCAGGGTGCCGCCGATGATGGCGGCGGCGATGGCGTCGAGTTCGTAGAGGTTGCCGTTGGTGTTCTGGCCCGAGCCCGCCAGGATGATCAGCAGGAAGGCCGCGATGCCGCAGCACAGTCCGGAGAGCAGGTAGAGGTAGAGGCGCTGGCGGCGGACGTCGATGCCGGCCAGGCGGGCCGCCTCCGCGTTCCCGCCGACCGCGACGGTGCGGCGGCCGAAGGTGGTGCGGTTCAGCACGAGCCAGCCGATGACGGTGACGACGGCGAAGACCAGGACCAGCGGCGGGATGCCGAGGACGTAGGCGTCGCGCTCGCCGAGGCTGAGGACGGAGTCGACGGTGACGATCTGGGTGCGTCCGTCGGTGATCTGGAGGGCGAGTCCGCGTGCCGAGGCGAGCATGGCCAGGGTGGCGATGAAGGGGACCACGCCGCCGTAGGCGACGAGGAGGCCGTTGACCAGGCCGCAGCCCACGCCGACGGCGAGCGCCGTGAAGAGGATGCCCGCGAACCCGTACTCCTGGGTCGCCACCGTGGTCGCCCACACCGAGGCGAGGGCGACGATCGCGCCGACCGACAGGTCGATGCCGCCGGAGGTGATGACGAAGGTCACGCCGACGGTGACGACACCGATCACGGACGCCTGGGTGAGGACGAGTTGGAGGTTGCGGGTGTCGAGGAACTCGTCCGGTTTGGTGACCCCGCCGATCACGATCAGGACGGCGAGGACGCCGAGCAGGGAGAGGGTGCGGACATCGGCGCGGGCCGCGAGCGTGCGCCAGGCGGGGGGCCGCGCGGTCGCGGGGGCCTTGCCGCTGTCGTACCGGGGCGGGGAGACGGGCTGCGTCATGACGCCGGGCTTCCTTCCATGACGAGGTCGAGTACGCGGTGCTCGTCGAGTTCGCGGGCGGGTGCCTCGTGGACGACGTGGCCCTCCCGGAGCACCAGGACACGGTCGGCGAGGCCGAGGACCTCGGGCACCTCGCTGGAGACCAGCAGCACGGCGAGGCCCTCGTCGGCGAGCCGGCGGACCACGGCGTACAGCTCGGCGCGGGCGCCGACGTCGACGCCGCGGGTGGGCTCGTCGAGCAGCAGCACCCGGCAGCCGCGGAGCAGCCAGCGGGCGAGGACGGCCTTCTGCTGGTTGCCGCCGGAGAGGGTGCGGACGGGGACGGCCGGGTTGTCCGGGCGCAGCGACAGCTCGCGGGTCGCGGCACGCGCGGCGCCCAGCTCGGCACGCCGGTCGATCCAGCCGGCGCGTGCGAAGCGGGAGAGGGTGGACACCGAGACGTTGCGGGTGACGGATTCCAGCATGAGCAGGGCCTGCGCCTTGCGTTCCTC
>NZ_WWKH01000921.1:0-2057 GCF_009865595.1 Streptomyces sp. SID1328
TAGAGCAGCTGACTCTTAATCAGCGGGTCCGGGGTTCGAGTCCCTGGCGGCGCACATCTGCCGAGGGCGGATCGGGAAACCGATCCGCCCTCGGTTCTTCTGTCAGACCGCCGAGCGGGCGGAGACGGCGAAGAGCACGCAGCCTGCGGCGACCACCGCCAGGAAGGCGACCAGCACCGCGGTGCCGAGGATCAGCCGCCCCCGGGCCGGCTGGAGCGCGGTGGCCCACTGCGGGCGCTCCGCCAGGTAGCGCACCACCAGGTGGTCGCCCGCCACCACGGTCGAGTCGCCTCCGGCCTCGTCGAACCGGAACCTCTCGCCCTCGCGGGTGGTGAACTCGTACACATGGTGGAGCGTGGTGCGTACGGCGGTGTCGTTGCCGCCGCTGGTCTTCGTGTAGGTGTTGAGGCAGCGCGCCTCGGCGGTCAGGCCGTGGGCCCACATCCGGCTGGTGCGCAGGGCGCGGCGGATCACCTGGACCGCGCCGAAGACACACCCCGCCGTGATCACTCCGGGCACGAGGTAGAGCAGTGCGTCCATCAGGCCCCCCTGGGTCGGCACGCCGCTCCGATGGACCGGCGTGCCGTGAACGTACCCATGCGGCGGGGCCGCGGGCCTCAAGCGAAGCTCAGAATGTGACGTCCGAGCAGGCGTAGAAGGCGTTCCCGGTGTCGGCCACGTTCCACACCGCGAGGATCACGTGGTGGCCGGTCAGCCCCCGGGGCAGGGTGCCGCTGTGGCTGAGCGTGGACGGCGGGCGCTGGCCGTTGTACGGCACCGAGAGGAACGGGGTCAGGTTGAGGTCGGACCGGGCCAGGGCGTGGTTCTGGTTCCAGCCCTGCTTGGTGACGTAGTAGGTGAAGTCGCTGGTGGCGTGCATGGCGGTGAACTGCCAGCGGAAGGTGTACGACTGGCCGCCGGTGACCCGGGTGGTGGGCCAGGCGCCGCCGCCGGGGGTGTTCGGGGCGTTGAGCTGGCCGAAGCGGCTGTTGCCGCCGCTGCAGAGCTGGCCGTCGCCGGGGCCCGCGCCGGGGAAGCCCTTGGGACCCTCGACGCTCTGCGGCTCCCACTGGATGTCGCCGCAGTTCGCCACGGAGCCGTTCTGGCAGAGCTTCTGCCGGCTGACGGGGAGGTCGGTGTAGCCGTGGCCGCTGGCGCCGCCGGTGGAGAGTACGAAGGCGCCGGCGGTGGCCATGCCGAGCACGGCCGCCGACAACGCTGACAACCTGGTCCTGGTACGCATGCTGCCGCTCCTGGGGAACGTCGTGGGGGAAGGTTCACTGAGCCGGGCTGTGCGATGACGGTGCGATAGGTCCAGACCAAGTACCAGATTATTGCCGGGAGTTGAACGTGTCCATACCATTGGGCGGCATGCGTCAGGCCGGTTCCCGGCGGGCCGAGCAGAAGGCCACCGTGAGGTCCCGGACCAGCGCCTTGCGCTCGTAGTCGTCCAGCTCGACCAGCCCGCGCGTGGTGAGCCGGGTGACCGTGTCCTCGACCGAGTCCACCACCGAGCTGAGCATGGTGGCCCGCTGCTGTGCGTCCAGCGCGGCGATCCGGCGCCGCTGCATGGCGGCGGCGACCTCGGGCGCGTACTCCACCCGGACCGGCTGCACGGAGAACACCTCCACCCCGACCGGCGCCACGTCGGCCGCGACCAGCCGGGTCAGCGCGTCCCCGGCCGCGTCCGCCCCGCTGCGCGCCCCGCCCGGCAGCTCCACCGGGACCCGCGCGAGGGCCGACTCCACGCATTCGCGCAGGTAGGTCTCGTGTTCCTCGATGCCGAGCAGCGCCCGCGCGGTGTCCCGCACGCGCCACACCACCAGCACCACCACCCGCAGCGCCACCCCGCCCGCGTCGGCCGCGGGCACCGCCCCGCTGCGCCAGTGCCGCAGCCGCACATCGGCCCGGCGCCGCCGCAGCAGCGGGTTGATCCACAGCAGCCCGGTGCGCCGTACGGTCCCCCGGTAGCGGCCGAACAGCCCCAGCACCCAGGCCCGCCCGGTGCGCCCGCGCGCCAGTCCGCCGAACCCGAACAGCCCCAGCGCCCCCGTGCC
>NZ_WWKH01000922.1:0-1555 GCF_009865595.1 Streptomyces sp. SID1328
CCCCTGCCGCCGCCCGGTGCCATGCCCCCGCCGGGAGCGATGCCGCCCCCGGCCGGTGCCATGCCGCCCCCCGGCGCGATGCCTCCGCCGGCCGCGCCGATGCCGGGGCAGCCGGGCGCGTACGGCTATCCGCAGCAGGGGCAGCCCATGGTGGGCCCCGGCTACCAGGCGGTGCTGCGCTACCGCGCCCACGACGGCTCGGAGCAGCAGCTCATCCGGCGTTCGGCGCCGGGCACCCCGCACCCGGAGTGGCAGATCTTCCACGAGCTGCGCGCGATGAACGTGCCGCCGGACCAGGTGCTGGAGCTGCACACCGAGCTGGAGTCCTGTGAACTGCCGGGCGCGTACTGCGCGCGGATGATCCGGGAGCAGTGGCCGCAGGCGCGGATCGCGTCCATCGCGCCGTACGGCACGGACCACGCGAGCCGGCAGGAGGGCATGCGGGAGCTGCTGGCCCATCAGGGCGAGCTGCACCAGGTCGCGGACGGTCCCGCGCGGCCCGCGCCGGTGCGGGCCCCGCTGCCGCCGGTGCCGCCCGTGCCGCCGATCCCGCCGGAGGGTGTCGCGCAGGAGCTGGCTGCGGTGTTCGGTCCCGGCGTGTACCGGTTCGAGCAGCAGGCGGTGGCCCGGCAGGGTGTGCCGCCGGTCGTCGCGCACACCCTGGTGGTGGCCGGACTCCCGCTGGACATGGGCCCGTTCTTCTGGGCGCAGGCCCAGCCGGGCCGTCCGGTGCCGACGCTGGCCGAGCTGGCGGCCGAGCGCGGGGTGGCCCCGGCCTCGGACGCGGGGTCCTACCTGGTGATGGGCACGGACTTCGGCAAGGCGATCTGCGTGCAGTACGGCACGGCGAACATCGTGGCCGTGCCGGTGGAGAGCGGGCCGGGCGGGGCGCCGGTGCCGCCGCAGTTCGTCAACTCCGGGCTGCCCGAGTTCGCCCGCTGCCTGGCCCTGCTGGGCCGGATGTGGCGGCTGCGGTACGGCCTGAACCAGGAGCAGGCGGCCCGCTGGACCGTCGACTTCCAGGCCCAGTTGGCCGCCCTGGACCCGGCCGCGCTGGCGTCGCCGGAGAGCTGGTGGTCGGTGCTGCTGGAGCAGATGTGGGACGGCCTGCTCTAGCGGACACCGCCGCTCAAACACGGGGCCCTTCACCGGTTCGGGTGAAGGGCCCTTTGGCGTTTCCTGCCCGCTTTCGATCAAGTCCTGTCTGCGGAGTGTCGTGTTATGGACAGGTATGACCTGCCCGGCAGGATATGCGGGAAATCGTCCTGTCGGGTAGGTCCGGCGGAGAGGGGTCCCTGGTGAGCGGTACGGCGAGGACACCGCGCGGCTACCGTCCCGACCAGGTCGACGCGTACCTGGCGGCGCTCTCCCGCGACCGGGACGCCGCCTGGGAGCGCGCGGCCCGGCTGACCGTCCTGGCCGGGCGGATGGAGACCGAGGCCGCGCGGCTGCGGGAGACGGCCGCGGGGCTGGCCCCGCAGGAGTACGGCACCCTCGGCGAGCGCGCCCGGTACGCCTTCGGGCTGCTCCGGGAGGAGGCCCGCGCGGTGCACGA
>NZ_WWKH01000923.1:0-3640 GCF_009865595.1 Streptomyces sp. SID1328
TCCCCGGCGTGCCGGGCGCGGTCGGGGCGGACGAGGTGGACGAACCCGTCGGCGTCGATGGCGGCCCGTAGCCCGGTGTGCAGCCAGCCGTCGGCCGGTTCGTCCGAGCCCAGGGAGACGGCCAACCCGTCTCCCCCGACCAGGAGTTCGCCGTCGGGCCCGATCTCGGCGCGGACGTGGGACAGCGGCCGCCCGACCGTGCCGGACCTGCGGGCGGCCGGGGTGTTCCAGCTCACCGCACCGGTGTTCCCGGCCAGCCCGTACCCGGCGTACACCGGCAGCCCGAGGCCCTCGCACTCGCGGAGCAGCGGATGGGGTACCTCGGTGCCGCACCACAGCAGCGGTACGCCGGGGGTGCCGAACAGGGCGGCCGGTACGGGTATGCCCTCACGGCGCGCGGTCCGGGCGGCGCCGATCAGGGCCGTCGCGGCGGGCGGGGTGACGGCGAGCGCGGTGGGCCGGACGGTGGCCGTCCAGTCCGGCAGGGCGGTGGCGGGGATACCGCGCGGCGGCAGCAGCAGGCAACCGCCGTCGGCGATGGCCATCGGGGTGGCTGCCACCTGATGGGCGAGCGCGCCCAGCGGGACGGTGACCGCGCAGCGGGCGAAGGCTCCGGCGGGCAACTCGGCTCGTAGCGCGTGGAGATGGGCGTCCACGGCGTGGGCGCGGATGCCGACCCGGCCGGCCGAACCCGCCGAGGCGGGGAGGATCTTGCAGATCCAGTCCCGGTCGTCGTCGGGGACACGGTAGGCGCCGGGCGCGGAGTCGGTGAGCGCGGCGAGGTCGACCGGGACGACCGGGCAGCCCTCGGGCAGTACGCGCCGGTCCGCCCAGGCGGCCAGCAGGGCCTGGCCGCGGGCGTCGGCGAGGACGGCGGACACGTCCGCGAGCAGGGCGGCCGCGGTGCGCGCGGAGGCGCCGGGCGGCACCGGGCAACCGGTCACCCGCAGGGCCAGCAGGGCGAGTTCGGCGACGACGGCCTCGGCGGTGTCGCCGCACAGGATGCCCACCCTTCGCCGGGGACCGGGGTCCAGGCGGTCCCCCAGGGCGCGGGCGGCGCGGGTGATCTCGCGGTAGGAGTGGACGACGGCGGTGCCGTCCTCGGCCGTCACCTCCACCAGCGGCCGGTCCCCGTCCTCGGCATGTCTGCGCAGGACGGTCTCAACGGCCCTCACGCTCGGTTTCCTCCCGTCGGGCGCGCCGCCGGGCGCGGTGGTGACGTCCGCCGGTCAGGCGGTGGTGCACTCCGGGCCGAACCGGTTCCAGCCGACGTCGTCGGACCCGAGCAGCGGAAAGCCGGTGATTGCGCCGTTCATGTCTCCCCCTCTTCGGTAAAGGCATCGAAAATCAGGGTTCGGGGAATACGCGAGCACCTGTGGGGTTCGCGGTTCGATCCTCCGACAGAACAACCGTCGCCCGTCGGCGAACGAACACAAAAGACCTAACATGCTTCGGGTCGGCGCAGTGCCGTGAAACGAAGGATTGAAATGGAAACAGCTCAGCGTAAATCGGGCACGGAAATGACCGGGGCGCCTTCGGATGAGCAGGGGCCCGGACCGCTCCGGGAGGCGATAGCCGCCTGCTCGGCCGGCCTCGCCGAGGACGTCCCGGACTACCGCACCACCATGCGCAACGTCGCCGAGGCCCTGAGCGGCCTCTCGCGCGCCGTCGCCGAGCAGGCCGACTGGGCGCCCCCGGAGGGGCGAAACGCCGCCGGGGCCCGTCCGGACACCGGGGAAACCGGCGGCGCGAACTCCGCTTTCCGGTACCTGAACGGCCTTCCGGACATCAACCGGGCCATTCAGAATGAGCTGGCGGGGGCCCGCGAGGAGATCCTCACCGCCCAGCCGGACGGCTCGCGCCCGCCCTCGGTGCTGCGCGACGCGCTCGCCTCGGTACGCCGGCAGCTCGCCGCCGGGGTGGCCATGCGGACGCTCTACCAGCACAGCACGCGGTTCGACGAGCCGACCAAGCACTACGTCAAGGTGGTGACCGAGTTCGGTGTCCAGGTGCGCACACTGCCGGAGTTCTTCGAGCGGCTCATCATCATCGACCGGTCGGCGGCGTTCATCCCGGGCAGCCGGGACCGGCAGACCGCGGTGCTGGTCCGGGAGCCGGCCCTGGTCGGTTTCCTCACGGACGTGTTCACCCGGCAGTGGGACCGCGCCGAACCGTTTCCCTTCGTCCCGGTGCGCGCCGCGGAGGCCGCCGGAGAAGTGATCCCGGACATGCGGGAATCGATCCGGAAACTCCTGATCGAGGGCCGCTCGGACAAAGAGATAGCCCGACGTCTGGGACTGAGCCTGCGTTCACTGCAAAGCCATGTGGCGCGCCTGAAAGAGGATTATGGTGCGCAGCACCGGCTGCAGCTCGGATATCTCATGGCATTGAGCGATCATTCCCCGGCCGGGCCGGATTCCGGGAATTCCCCGCGCCCTCGAGCGACCTCAGGAGAAACGCGTCCATGACCCGTCACGCGCTGGCCGCGAACGAGAATCCCTACCCGCCGCTGCCCTCGGTGCGGACCGCGCTCGCGGAAGCGGCCGGCGGCCTCAACCGCTACCCCGACCGCATGGTGACCGAGCTGGCCGACGCCCTCGCGGGCCGCCACGGCGTGCCGCGCTCGCACATCGTGACCGGCGCGGGATCGGTCGGCGTCACGCACCACCTGCTGCACGCCGTGGTCCGTGACGGCGACGAAGTGCTCTACGCATGGCCGTCGTTCGAGGCGTATCCGCACCTCACCGAGATCTGCCGGGGCACCTCGGTCCGGGTGCCGCTGCGCGAGGAGCGACACGACCTGGCGGCGATGGCCGACGCGATCACCCCGCGTACCGCCCTGGCCGTCGTCTGCAACCCCAACAACCCCACCGGCACCGCCGTCACCCGTGCCGAGCTGGAAGCCTTCCTGGACCGCGTGCCGGAGAACGTCCTGGTACTGCTGGACGAGGCGTACCGGGAGTTCGTGCGCGACCCCGAGGTCCCGGACGGCATCGAGCTGTACCGGAGCCGGCCGAACCTGGTGGTGCTGCGGACCTTCTCCAAGGCGTACGGCCTGGCCGCGCTGCGGGTCGGCTACGCGGTGGCGCACGAGGAGGTGGCCGCCCGGATCAGGCACACCGTGGTGCCGTTCGGGGTGAACGCGCTCGCCCAGTCCGCCGCCCTGGCCTCCCTGGCGGCCGAGGACGAGCTGCTGGAACGGGTGGAGGCGGTGGTCAAGGAACGCGACCGGCTGACCAGCGCGCTGCGGCCGACCGTGCCCGTGACCGCGTCGGAGGCCAACTTCCTGTGGCTGCCGCTGGGCGAGCGCACGACGGCGTTCGCGGACGCGTGCGCCCGGGCCGGGGTCGCCGTACGGGCCTTCCCCGGCGAGGGCGTACGCGTCACGGTCGGCTCGCCGGAGGCGAACGACGCCGTGCTGCGGGTCGCGGCGGCGCTCACCTGAGACTCAGTCCCGTACGGGCGCCGACTCCCGCATCTCCGCCGGGCGTCGCGCCTCCGCCCAGCGCACGGCTGGTTCCATGGCGAGGCCCGCCCCCAGGAACAGCGCGCCCACGACCAGCCAGCCCCCGGTGCCCCAGGACAGGATGAGCGTGGTCAGCAGCAGCGGGCCGATGAGCCGCGCGACGGCGGTTCCGGC
>NZ_WWKH01000924.1:0-1009 GCF_009865595.1 Streptomyces sp. SID1328
AACCCGGAAGCTAAGCCTCACAGCGCCGATGGTACTGCAGGGGGGACCCTGTGGGAGAGTAGGACGCCGCCGAACTAATTTTGATAAAAGGGTTGGTCCCTGAACTTCGGTTCAGGGACCAACCCTTTTTTATTTTCCGTAACTTGTTGTTCACGTCGTCCCCCGAACATGTGCCGCATGGGTACCGCAGCAATGCTCAGGGCCGCCGGCGTGGGAGCCGGGGACGAAGTCGTCGTACCTGCCTTCGGGAACGCCGAAGTCGCCGAGGCGGTCGCCCTGGTGGGCGCGCGGCCGGTGTTCGCCGACATAGATCCGGTCACCTACTGCCTGGACGCGGACTCCGTCGCGGCCTCCGTGACGGACCGGACCGCGGGCGTTGTCGTGGTCCACCGGTTCGGCCGGCGGGCCGATGTACGGCCGCTGCGTGAACTGGGAAACCGACGCGGTCTGTTGGTGCTGGAGCGGGGTGAAGCCGACGCTCCGGGCGAGGAGTTGGTGCGGCGGCGGGAACGGGCCGCCTATCTGGACGCCCGGCTCAAGGGAGTTCGGACGCCGGACGGCGGGTACGGGCACACCTACCAGCAGTACGTGGTCCGGGTGCCGGGGAACGGGCGGCCCGACCGGGACGCGTTCGCGCGCGCCCTGCGGGCCAGGGGAGTTGCCTGCCGGATTCCCGTGCAGACGCCCGCGCACCGGCTGCCCGGGTTCCGGCGCCCCGGCTGGACGCTGCCGGAGACCGAGCTGGCCGCGGACGAGACGCTCGCGCTGCCCGTCGACCCGGCTCTGACGAAGCGGGAGATGCAGCGGATCGTCGCCGCCTGCAATGCCCTTGGCGGACTGCTCCAGCCCGCTTTCTGAACAAGCGGCGAACGGATTTGGGAAGCCGAGCCCGTTCAGGGTACGATCTTCTTGTTGCCGCGAGGGAAACCTCGAAAGCGACAAGGCCCCCATAGCTCAGTCGGCAGAGCGTCTCCATGGTAAGGAGAAGGTCAACGGTTCGATTCCGTTT
>NZ_WWKH01000925.1:0-493 GCF_009865595.1 Streptomyces sp. SID1328
TCGCTTCCACTGGTTGTCCATTGCCCAGTGCGGATATGGCTTAAGCGACGCGGATCATCTGCTGCGGGCGGGCGTTCACCGTCACCGCCTCAACCTCGAGGACTGACCGCATCGGTGTGGCGGTCCGGCCGGAGGGGAGTGCCACCCCGCCTGTAGCGCTGTTCAAGCCAGGCCCGCGTCGGCCTTGTACGCCCCATCGCAGGCTCCACCAAATCCTACGGTGGCCTCGACACTTCGGGCATTGTGGAGCGCGAACTGGAGGAACGGCGATGCCCGCATGTTTCATGAATGCCCGACAGACGGACGAGTACCTGTCAATCACGTGGGTCTATCGTGACGCACCCAAACTTGGCCTGAAGGCCTACAAGTTCGGGCACGGCCACAGCGCGAAACTGCAGTTCAAGATCTCCGAAGTAAATGCCTGGGCTCAGCAGCAGAAGCTCGGGTGAGACCCAGTCCGCCGGGTCCTGGGCGCTTCCGCGCTCAGGACCCG
>NZ_WWKH01000926.1:0-35786 GCF_009865595.1 Streptomyces sp. SID1328
TCCTCGAGGACGAGCTCCTGGTCGTCGTAAACGTCGACGACCTCCGGGGCCGGGGCGACGGGGGCCGGACGGGGCGCGGGCAGCGCGACCGGGGCCACCGGCGCGGCTGGGGCCACCGGCTCGGACTGCGCGGCCGCGGCTTCGGCACGGGCCTGAGCTGCGGCGGCCTGCCGGGCGCGGACCTGGTCCCACTCGTGCACCTTCACCCACGCCCTGGCCGTCACATCCTGGTGCAGCTGCTTGGCGGTGGCCGCCCGCCGCTCCGCCTCCGAGGCGCCGGGCATCGCGGCGTCGACTGCGGCCGCGACCGCGCGACGCTGGTCCCGCCGGTCGGCCTGCTTCTCCTCGCAACGCGGGCAGTCCTGCCCGGAGTCGAGCAGCACCCGGTCGTCGCACCGCACGTCACCGCACTGCTGGCGCTGCGGCAGACCGACGCCGATCAGCCAGCCCACTGGGTCCTTGACCGGCCCGGCCAGCCGCATCTGGTCGGCCAGACGCCGGGCAAGCCGGTCGGCGAGGACCTGGGGCGCGTCCGCACGGCCGGCGAACCCGACCATCCTGCCCAGCTCACTGCGGGCGGCGGCCTCCACCAGGCGGCGGGCGGCCGGACGCTCCAGCCGCGCCCACACCAGGTCCACCGGCGCCAGGACGGCCCGCAGATCCTCCGGCGGCAGAGGCACCCTCCCCCGCTGCTGCCTGCCCTGACCTTCGCAGTCCAGGACCCGCACCGGAGCACCGACCACCGGCCCGCGGCCGCCGTTCTCGCCCTTGCCGACCGGGGACTTCTCCTGCTGTTCCCCGCGCAGCGGGCCGTCCTCGCGCACGCACGCGCGGTCCGGCAGATCACCGGACCCACCACGGCCTTCGCCGGAAAAGCCACCAGAGAGAGCGGGGGATGAGACGGGAGTAAGCAGGTGAGGGTGGTCAGTGTGAAGGGCTGCCGCAACGTCGGGCTCTGCAACTCCCGTCACATTTGTCACCGGCGCGCCCCTGACCTGAGATTTCGTCTCCAGATCCGGTGCCTCACCGGGCCCTGCCGCAACGTCGGGGTCTGAAAACTCAGGCTCCAGGGCCTCCGCACGGTCCTCCTGGACTTCGTCGGCGACCGTACGGCCGTGCGCGGCGGCGACCGCCGGCACCATCAGCCGCGACCGGTTCGCCAGCCCGGAGCCCGTCTTGAGCCGGACCCGCAGCACCAGCTCCCGGTCCTCCAAGCGCTCCAGCACACGCTCCCCCGCCGACGCCGTGCACCCCAGCAGCCGTGCCACCGTCGCCGCCGCCCGGCCGCGCTTGGTGTCCACCGTGCCCCCGCACTGCCGCACTCGCCCTGTCTCCCGCGCCTCCAGCACCAGCAGCAGCAGCGCCAGGCGGTCCGTCGCCGCGCCCCGACCGGTACGCGTACCGATCAGCCCGGCCGGGGTCACCCGGCCATCCCGGTGCGACCAGCCCGGAGCCATCACGGCCTCCAGCAGCCGCTGCAGCGTCGCGTACTCCTTCTTCGCCAGGTTCAGCGGATGCCCGACGACGTCCTGCGCCGCCCACAGAGGCAGCACCTTGCACTTGAGGCCGTCGTCCTGGCCGTAGTCGCCCTCCGCCGTCTCCACGGAGACCACGCCCGAGCGGCGCAGCCCCGGCACCACGTTGGAGGCCGTGTACGACGCGGACATCCCGATCCACCGGCCAAGCTCGGAAGTGCGGATCTCCACCACACCGGTCTCCGACGGCGTCCGCGACGCCAGCACCAGCACCGCCAGGCGCACGGCGTCCGTTGCACCGTCCAGGCCGGCCAGGTCCAACAGCGTTCGCGCGGCGCCACCCAGACGGGCGCGAGCGTCCCGCCCGAGCGACAGCGGATGACCCGCGACCCGCACCGGGACCGGACCGGCTGCTGCCGGGACCGACCGCAGTCGACGCTGTGAGCGTCCGACCGGGGCCTCGCCGACGGAGTTGTCGAAGAAGTCCTCGAACGAGTAGTCCAGGGCGGCGGTCGACGCTGGGGTCGCGCTCATCGGACCATCCCGAAAGCGCAGCTCTTGCAGCTTCCTACCGGAGATTCAACTTCCGGTGCAGAGCGGAGATACAGGTACGAAGAGGACGTCGATCCCGTCACACGGGAAGCGGGGATGTCTCGAACCACACCGAATCGGACATGGTCGAGCTGACAGGAGACACATGTCTCGTGCACTATGGCGGGACACCAACCTTCATATGGACGCCCGACCGCGACTAGGTCCCCGCCAAGGGACCCGACCGCGACCGAGCGCTCGTACGGACGGAGCCCCGAGCACCGAACGGCCTGCCAAAGCCGCCGGAACCCGGGGTGACGCTGGTGGCTCAACAGAGGCCCCTTGCCGAAGGGGCTCCTGGAGAGCCGGGGTGGCCCGCTTGCCAAAGCGGACCGGGTGGAGCAACCCGCTTGCCAAAGCGGGGTTGTGCGAAGGAGAAAAACCCAGCTCGATGAGCTGGAGCCCAGAACCGGGGCCAACCGGGATCTGAGCGCCGACCTGGACGGTATGTCTGGTCGGAAGACGGGCCGCGCGAGGCCAGTGGATGCCATTCCACCTCTCGGCGCGCGCGGCCGATGGCCGCTAGGTCATGGCCGACTCCCTCGAACCCGAGAGCGGAGTCGGCGCATACCCACAGGCGAGCCCGATGGTGTGCTCGCAAAGGTGAAACGGCGCAGATGCGCGTGCAGCTCTGCAGAGGCGGGTACTCTTCATCCCGCGATCACCTCCCATCAGGTGTCGCCCAAACGGAGCTTGGCCCCGTTCGAGAGCCCTGGGACCCGGCATGGTCCTGGGGCTTTCGCCGTTTCCGATGATCCACAGCCTCGCCCTAGACCGGGACAGAACTGTCGGACGAATTCGAGCATCGTCCGAGCTGCCAGGAATGTTGAACTCGCCTGATGGGATACACGCAGGGAAATACCCGTCAGGCGGGAAGCCCGGCGGGACAGTGTTGTTAGCCAACAGTTCTCCCTGGTCGGCCGGTAGGGGCGCGGTGAGTGTGGCACGCCAACTGACGCGGCGTCTGGTGACATTCGCTGGTGACATTTGGATGTCACCGGCGAATGCCCCCTCCGGCATTAGGCGGTGCGCTCCTTCGGGGCGTAGCGCACGAACACGACGTCGTCGATCGCACGGACTTCCAGGACTCGCATACGGGCAGTCGATCCGCCGGGGAAGGAGGCGGCGCCCAGGAAGCGAGCTGCCTCCGGTTGGCCGACCAGGAGCGGGGCGATGGCGAGGTGCACTTCGTCAGCGAGGTTCTGCGCCATGAGCTGGGTGTGGATCGTGCCGCCACCCTCCACCATCAGCTGCTTGACGCCGCGGCGCCCGAGCTCATCGAGGACCACGCCCCAGTCGAGTTCCGGCCCGACGCTGACGACGTCGGCGAGATCACCGAGCGTGGCGCGCACCTTCTCCACCGCGTCATCGACGGTGATGACCAGCTTCTCGCCGCCGTGGTGCCAGAAGTTGAGATCGGCGGAAAGGTCACCGGTCCGGGTGACCGTGACCTTGAGCGGGTAGCCCGGCTTGCCCTCGGCAACGCGCTGATCTCGGCGTTCCTCGCTGTTGACCAAGAGGCGCGGGTTGTCCTTCCGCATGGTTGTCGCGCCGATCAGGATGGCGTCGGACTCCGCGCGGACCTGGTCGACACGGTCGAAGTCGGCCGCATTGGACAGGCGCAGCCGCTCGGGACTGGCGTCGTCCAAGTAGCCGTCGACCGACATGGCTGCGGAGAGGATGACGTACGGGCGTGTGGTCATTGAAGTTGTGATCCGTTCTCTCAGGCTTCGTGGGCAAGGACGGCGTCGAAGTTCTCACGGAAGGCGGACACCTCCGGCTGGCGCTGCCACGGGACCAGCACCTGATCGAGGCGGATGAGCTCGCGCATGATCCGGCCGGATCCCGTGTCGTTGGCGACCGTCAGGGCCTGGAGGCCGACTGCGGCGGCTTCCTCGGGTGCGCCGGCACCGGCGTGAGCGACTGCCGCGCGGGCCAGATATACGCCCCGGTCCCGGTGATAGCCCTCCGGCAGGGCCTTGATGGCATTGGTGAAGATCTCTGCGGCTTCAGTGTGCTTCCCCAGAACCTCCAGCCCCTGCGCACGGTGGACATCGACGTACTGCTCGTTCAGCCACACACCCCAGGGAGTCGCGTCGCTCGACACGCGGTCGAGAACGTTGCGGACGTCATCAATGGCGCGCTCGCTGTCTGAGAACTCGCCTCGCAGCGCATGACCGTAGGACTCGTAGGTCCGGGCCACCGCGGCGAGACGGCTGCGCGGCCGGGCCATGCGCTGCGCAGCCTCGGCCAGGTCGACGACGTCAACAAGGTCCCGCTTCTCCCCGGCGAGCTGTGCCTTGCGAGCCATGACGTAGGAGGTCAGGTCGCTGTCGCCGACGGTGTGGCTCCACTGGAAGGCTCGGTCGAGCCAGAACTCCGCGCGGGTGAAGTCACCGAGGTCCTGGTAGAGCCAGGAGGCGAATTCTGCGTACTGGGTCTGGAGCTCCATCAGAGCCTGGCTGTCGACGCCTTGGGTGTCGCGGCGCAGGGTCTTGATGCGCTCGATGTTCTCGCGCACGGCCTTGATGGCGGTCGCAGGCCCGAGCAGATTGTCGTTGTCGATCAGCAGTCGGCGAGCGCGCTTGAAGTGCTCGATGGGCGTGCCACTGTAAGCGGCCGCGGACCGTGCGGGCAGCTTCAGCCCCTGCACGACTTCTGCGTCCGCGACCGCCGGCGTGCCCACGCCGAACGCAGCCGCAGCACCGAGGCCTACCCCACCACGCAGCAGGTCACGTCGATCGAGCGCCACGAATACCACCGATCCATCCCGTAGACGAGCGGGGACAAAGGTCCCCTCATGATCAGACGCTGCCTGCTGGACACCAGCCATGGCCAGACCGATCGACGCTTCGGATACATGGGGTGCCGAAACGGATACACGCCCCGGGACGGATACAGACGGATTGATGCGCTCCCAAAGGTCGACAAGGACGCCGCCAGCCCGGAGCAGCGAGTCGACCAGTTCGACCTCTGCCCGGTCCTTCGGCGGCCGCTCCCCGTTCTCCCATTTCTGCAGCTTGGAGTGCGACATGAACGCCTTCTCAGCTAAGCCGCGCAGGGAGTAACGCCGCGCTTCACGGAACTCCCGGAGCGTGTAGCCGAAGCGGTGCACAGGTGACTGATCAGGCGTCAACACCTTCGGCCGCTGGCTCACTTGGTGCCCCCTTCATGTCTCCACTCGGTGTATCCGGCGGCTGGATACACGGTCGATCTAGAACTCGCTCCGGGGCTCGGCCTACAACTTTGCTATCGAAGCTGAACCCGGCTCGGAGGGACGAACATGCAGAACATGACGCAGGGAAGGACGTCAGTCGCTGCGACCCTTCTCGATCTTTTTGAGACGTGCGGACAGGTCGGCAACCTGCTCCTCAAGTCTCTTGAGGGCACGAGCCGTCGAGTCCTCGGTGGTCTCGCTGGCGGTCTCAGTGACGAAGGATCCGCGCCCCTGGTGGGAGTAGACCAGTCCGGCTGTCCGCAGCTCAGCCAGCGCGCGCTGGACGGTGCCCGGTGCGACGCCGTATTCGTCGGCAAGCTCACGAGTGCTCGGCAACTTCGTGCCGGCTGTCCACTGTCCCGAGCGGATCTTGTCCCGTACGTCCTGAACGATTCGCTGGTATGGCTGCACAGCCTCGTTGCTCATGAGCGACATCGTAGGTCGACCCCCTCGACATAGCTAACTTCCATAGCTTCCTCAACGAACCACTTGACACGCTTCAAACTGTATCAGCTAAGTTAGGTATGCCGACAAGATGAGCGGGGCGGCAAAAGCCCCCACCTGACACCTCCAGGATCACGCACAGCCCGAACCTCGAAGGGAGCTCCACCCCATGAACACCACCAGCCGCCCCACCGCCAGCCTCGCCACCGAGAACTTCGACAGCGAGACGCTCGCTCTCTTGGAGGCGGTTGAGGTGCCGCTCCCCGACATCCTCGGCATGAACCTCGACCTGAACATCGCCTTCGGCACCCCGCTGGAGATGTACGAGCCGTGGTTGACGTCCCGCGAGGTGGCCCTCAATTCCGGAACGGACGAGGAGTTGGTGGACCAGTTCTTCGCCCGTCGGCACGCGGCCTTCGACATCCGCGCCGACGACCCGAGCATCACCACCCGGGTGCGCGAGCGCCTGGTCGACGTGCTTCTCCCCTACGCCGCGCAGCTGCGCACCGCGCCGCCGGCCGCCGCGCCCCTCCCGGCCGCGGCCTGACCTCCTGCATCACCCGCCGGGTCTTCGGACCCGGCTCCCCCACCCGGAACTGCCCCCGCAGGCGGCGCCGGATGAGGGAGCCGGACCCTCGGTCCCTTACGTACCACCCGGTCCTAGACCACCTCGCAGCATCGCAGCAGATCGCCACCTCGGTGGCCGGAGTCCAAAGCCCTAGCCACCTCGGTGGCCGGAGCCCGAGGCACCTCTAACTCCTCCAGGTCTGCAGCGAGTACCACCCCGCAGCGCATGCGTTGTCTGTCCTTCAGGACGCGCCGGTTCACCGTGCGGCCTGAAGGGCGGAGAGAGCATCTGCGACGCACTCCTGCCACTTCGTAGAAGGAGCCCTCATGCCTACGCGAACCCGCGATCTCACCGCTCAGAAGCGTCCGCGCCGGACCCGGTCCCGCGCCATCAGCACCCTCCCCCCGCTGGTCGTCTCCAGCCTCAAGCCGCACGAAGTCGACCTCGCGTACTCCACGCTGGTCTGCCCCACCTGCCGCACCTGGGTGCCGATCAGCGCGCCGCACAGCGCGCGGCCCAAGCTGGTCCCCCACCACACAGAGAAGGCCGGCACCGAAGACCCGATCCGCTGCCCCGGCAGCCACCGCCTGGTCACCATCAACCTCACCGTCGACCAGTGGTTCCGGAGGCTGGAAGAGGGTCTCACCCAGACCGCCGGCCGACGCTCCACCCGCGTGATCCGCAAGCCGAAGACCGGTTCGACTCCCGCCGTCATGCAGATCGTCGGCGGCACCGTCGACGACAAGACGGCCCGCAAGCTGTACGAAGCCCACGTCCGCGGCTGCTCCACCTGCTCCGTCAAGGACGACCAGGGCAACATCCTGCGCGCCGCCGACCTCACCTCCCGGTGCACGGACGGCCGCCGCCTCGCCCAGCTCGCCGCGCACACCCAGCGTCTCGCCCCCGCTCGCCGCAAGACGCAGATGGACCGCGAGGACTGGAACCACCGCCGCGCGTGGGGCATGCGCCTGTTGCACGAGCAGCAGTGGCAGAACGTCTCGGAGTCAGTCGCCGACGCCGATCTCCGGCGCGTCCGCGACACCTTGGCCGCGCTGATCCAGACGCTCAACCCGCGCAAGGCCGATGCCCCGCAGCTCACCGACTGGGAACGCGCCCACCTGATGAGCGCGATCACTCTCCTGGCGACGCAGGAAGAGCAGCTCACCCGGTAGGACTGCATGACGAACGACCGCGGCCCCCGCCATCCCGAGTGATCGGGGAGGCCGGGGCCGCGGCTGCTCGTACGACAGCCGCCCTGTGCAGGACGCACGACAGACCCCCCATGGATGCAGCCCATGGGGGGTCTTTGCAGGTCACCTTCGACGAAAAGGACGACCCACATGCCCAGCATGACACCAGCTCCCGCCCTGGAGTCCCGCCCCCCGCTGCCGGTCCGGCCCAAGCCGCACGAGCGGGACGGCCGCCAGGAATCGCCGCAGACCGGCGGGCGGCCGCACCCGCAGCGCGCCGCCGCCCGTGACCGCATCATCGCCGAGGTCGGTCCCCGCCGGCCCGGCGCCATCTACCAGAACGTCGACGGGCGTTTCGAGGTCCTGGCGCTGATCACGGACGTGGCCGACGCCGCGGTGTTGCTGCGACGCAGCAGCGCGCGGTGGGCGGTCATCGTCCGCGACACGCTGCGGCCCGACGGCGAGCCGTTCGCGGTCGGATCGGTGTGGACGGACAGCGACTACCTGATCCGCCCGGCCAAGGCACTCGCGCTGACCGCCTGACGAGCAGTCACAGTCCCCCTCGCGCCGCCCCGGCCCGGGGCGGGGCGAGGCGGGCTGCGGCTGCTCGTACAGCAGTCGACTCCCCAGCCCCAACTGAGGAGTGACGACAGCCCCAGGGATTGCGGCCCTGGGGCTGTCCAGGACCTGTAGTGGAGGACCTGATGCAGCAGATCATGACACGTCCCGGCACCCGGCCGCAGGCCGGAATCATCGACGACATCGAGCGCGAGGACGACCGGAAGGGTTACGAGCCGGAAGAGGCCACAGGCCACCCCCTGCGGGAGGTCATCCCCGGTCCCCGCGCCCGCCTGCTCCCGCTGCACGACAGCGGCCAGATGCAGTGCGACTACTGCGGCGGCTGGTTCGGCGTGACCTTCTGGACCTGCTCCGCCTGTCAGTCGCTTTCCGCCGTCTTCCGCCGCTGATCATCCGGCTATGCCCGTCGTCTCTGAGCCCTCCCGGGCCGGGGCCGGCGGAGAGCGTCGGGAGTTCCCCCGCTCCGGCCGTCAGGCCGCCGACACAGCAGCAGCCCAGGGTGGCCGCCCTGGGGCTGCTTCATGCAACGGACCTTCTGGGAGGCCTTGATGAACCGCTCCATCGTACGCACCCCCTACGCCGGCGCCATCGCCGCCGACTTCGTCCTCGAGCCCCGCGCCGCCTGCCGCGACGAGGACCCCGAGCTGTTCTTCCCCATCGGCGACACCGGCCTCGCGGTGCTCCAGGAGGAAGAGGCCAAGGCGGTCTGCCGTCGCTGCCCGCGGATGGAGTCCTGCCTCCAGGGCGCGCTGGAGCGCGGCGAGGCGGCCGGGGTGTGGGGCGGGTTGTCCGAGAAGGAGCGCCGCCGCATCAAGCGCCGTGCCGCCCGCGAGCGCGCTTGCTCCGCTGACTGACCCGCTCTGACGGCTGCCTGATCCGCTCGCACCGACCGCTGCACCACGGCGGCCGGTGCGGGCGGTGAAGGGGAGCCGGACAGCCCGGACCACAGCCGAGGGAGGCCCCATGGCCATCACGATGACCCCGCTCCAGCCCGGCACGGAAGCCGCCGCCCAAGCCGCCGCTTTCGACATCTTCGGCAGCGACATCCCGCCGATCGGGCCGGAGAACTACAACGGCAGTTGGCGCACCGCCCTCCACGTCATCGCGGAGGAGTGGGTGGGCGAGGGCCGCGTCGAGCAGCACGCCGCCCGCACCGCGGCCGCGCTCAAAAGCTCTTCACCACGCAGCAGCGGTACGGCGTCGGTTCGCCCCAGGCGCTCACCGCGGGCACCGCGCTCCAGCCACTGATCGACCGGTGCCGCCACTTCGGCATCACCACCGCCGACCTCCGCCGGCACGGCGCACAGCTCCCAGAGAGCTGAGTTTCGTTCCCGCCCGGCGGGAGCGGCAGGCAGTTTCGGGCCCGCCCCGCAACGCTCCCCCGCATCCGCCGCCCGCCCCGTGGGCCGCCGGTGCGAGGAAGCGCTGCGGGTGGGCAGAGCCGGTGCCAGTTTCGCCAGCAACCGCCCCCACCGACCGCTGTTTCGGGAACACAGCCCTCGCGTTTCGGGAGCACCGGTCGCCGTTTCGACCCCACCCTGAACGACCCCTTCCGGAGGCCCCGATGACGATCACCGACATGCCGCAGACCGCGGCTCCCGACACCCCCGCTTCGCACCCGCCGGGCCTCGCTTCGGGCGCACCCGAAAAGGTTTCAGGTACGGCCCAGGGCGTTTCGGGCCCGGACAAGCGGAAGACGATCAAGCCCAAGCGCGACCGCTTCGTCGCGGCCCTGCCGTACTTCGCGGCGGTCTTCGGCACGCTGGTCGGCGGCATCGGCTTCGCCACCTCGTACCACACGCTCGCCAGCAAGGCACTGAGCTGGGGATTCGGCGAGGAGCTCGCCAAGTGGTTCCCCATCGGTGTAGACGCCTCGATCCTCGCATTCCTCATCCTGGACCTGTACCTGATCCTCAAGGGCATCCCGTGGCCGGTGCTGCGGATGGCCGCGCACGTGATGACCTGCGCAACGATCTGGTTCAACGCCAGCGCGCAGGGCGACATGAGCGCCGACCCGGTCAAGGCGGCCAGCCACGGCGTCATGCCGTTCCTGTTCGTGATCGGTGTGGAGGCCGCCCGCCGCCTCTACATCCAAAAGGCGCAGCTCGAAGCAGGTACAGTCACCGACCGCATCCCGCTGCACCGCTGGATCCTCGCCCCCTGGGAGACCCCGAAGTTCTACCGCCGGATGCGGCTGTACCGGGTTACCAGCTACCCCGAAATGGTCCGGCGGCAGCAGGACCTCATCGCCTATGAGCAGTGGCTCAAGCGCAAGTACAACGGTGACCTGGCCGAGGCGAGCGAGGACGAACTGCTGCCGATGAAGATGGCCCCCTACGGCTACACCGTCGCGCAGGCCCTCGCGATGCCTGAGCAGCAGGAACGCGAGGCGGAGGCCCGCGCTGAAGAGGCGGAGCGCCGGCGCCTGGACGCGGAGACGCGTCGGGAGCTCGCGCGCAAGAAGGCCGAAGCCGACCGGCTGGAGGCGGAGGGCCAGCTCGAAGCCGTCCGCGCCCGGGTGGAAGGTCAGACCGGCCAGGCCCGCGCACACGCCCGAGCCCAGGTCAGCGCCGCCGAGCGCGCCGCTGAGCTGGAGGAGGCCGCGCTGGAGACCGCACTCGTCGCCGAAGCCCGCGCCCGCGAGGCGGAGGCGGAGCGCAAGGAGGCCCAGGAGCGCGAGGCCAAGGTCGCTGCGGACGTCCGCGCGGCGGAGCTGGAGCGCCAGGCGGCGGAGAAGCGGAGGCTTGCGGCGGAGGCCGACCGGGTCGCCGCTGCGGAGGCTCAGGCCATCGAGACGGCGGAGATCGCGGAGGCCCGGCAGCGTGCTGCCGAAGCCGATCGGGTCGCCGCCGAAACGGAGCGGGCCGCTGCCGAAACCCGCCGCCGCGCCGCCGAAGCCGACCGGCTCACGGCGCAGGAGAACGAGCGCAAGGCGACCGCCGACGCGAACACGCAGGCGGCCCGCAAGCGTGAAGCCGAAACCGAGTACGCCGCTGCCGAAAGGCGGCTCGCCGCCGCCGAAATCGAGCGGCGCGCGGTCGAAATCGAGGACGCCGCGAAGCTCACCCCGCGCGAGCGGGCGGTCCGCAAGGTCGCGCGCATGGCGTTCGCGGCCAGCGCGGTGTTCGACGGCCTGGACGCCGACGGGATCCACCGCGAGCTGTGCCGGGTCGTCTCGATCGCCGACGTCCAGCGCGAGTTCGACGTGTCGTCGACCGATACCGCGTCCAAGTACCGCCAGGAGGCCGTCGCGCTGATCGCCAGCGGATACCGCCCCTGATCCACCGTCCGGCACACACCAGTGAGGGCCAGCCCATCGGAAGTGGGCTGGCCCTCACTGCGACTGCCGGAAGCAGTCACAGCCCCACCAGTACACCAGGAGGGAATCCCCGCCGTGAACAGCAACAACGACCCGAACCACTTCCCTCTGCGCGACGTCGCGCAGAGCCCGGAGGCAACCGCCCGATACCTGGCCGACGTTCAGCGGGTCCTGCTGGACATCGGCAAGAACCTGGAGACCCTGGCGCACGAGACCCGCGTGCACCTGCGCGACACGCACGTGGAGGGCGACCGCTGGTACCACGCGCGGCTGCGTGCGATGCCCGTGGAAAAGGCCCTCGGACAGGTCCTCAAGAACCTGAACCACCTCACCGAGGGCCTCGAAAAGAGCGCCTATAAGCGCCGCGCCCACGACGAGGCCGTCGTGAATACGGCCAAGGGAAGGAAGGAAAAGGAGCTGGAAAGGCAGCGGAAGAAGAACCCGCCGAGCCTCCAGGCCGCACCCAATCCGCCCCAGCACGGTGCGCAAGGCCAGAATTCCGGGTACGGTGGTCCCACGTCGATTTACGACCTCGGTAAGAGGGATTCGGCGTGACGCGCCCCCTCAGCAGCGCCGAACGCTCCATTAAAGGGCGGAACAGCTGGCTGCAGGAAGAAGAGCGCAAGGCGATCGAAAGTCGCGGGGAAATCGGCCGGATGGAATTCTGGCTCCGCGTTACTCGATCCGAAATCAGCAGGGAAATCAAGGCCGGACGCGGTGATGTCCTCGCCGCTTTCACGCTGATCTGCCGCCTCTTCAAGCTCGTCCTGGAGAAGCGGCAGGCGGGCGACCCGCGGCTGTTCGACCACCTCATGCAGTACGCGGACACGGTCTTGAAGCAACACGGCCCACGTAACTGAGCGTCACCCACGAAGGCCCCGCCGGACTCCGGCGGGGCCTCGCGCGCGTAAAGCGTGCACACGTGCACGTGCACGCGCGTGCACACGAGACCCCACTGTCTGTCAACCCCCCTCGAAGGGAGGTGCCCGTGTCCGACGACCCCGACGACACCGGCGGCGGAACCCTGGTCCACGGCCCGTGGAGCGGCGATTCCACGTACTCGCTGCCGCCGACGCCGGATTTCATCGACACCATTCCGCCGCCGGAAGACATTCCGGCCGCTCCCCCGGAGACCCCGGAGGAGACGACGATGGAACTTCCGCCGATTCCGGCCGCCCCGGACCCATCCACGGCGCTGCGATCCGATGGAATTGCCGCACCGGAAACCGGTGAAGACGAAGGCGAATACGAGGAAGGCGAATACGAACAGCCTCGTTCTCTCGCTGACCGTCTCGGTGACTGGCTGGAACTCCGCCTGGAAATTGCGCGGACCAATCACGAAAGCGAAGCGCCTTTCCGTGAGGCTGAAATAGCGCGGAAGGCGGCGCTGCTGGAGAGCCGCACCGCGCAGGAAGTCGCGATGATGGAGCAGAACGGAAAGCTCCACGCCGCGATGATGAAAGCGAAGGGCGACAAGGCGGCGGCGCGTGGAAAGACGGATGCCGACCGCACGAAGTCGTCCGCTTCCGGCCTGGGGGCGGACAAGGGCCGCTCGAAGGCCGGCGGCGGGGGCGGGTCCTTGCGCGGCGGGGGCGGCAGCGGTGCCTCCCGCAACAACTCCGCCGCCGGGCCGAACCGGTCCGGATCCTCGCGCGGCTCCAACTCCGGCGGCCCCGGCGGCCGTGCCGGGACCGGATCGACCGGGAGCGGCGGAGGCGGCAAGGGCGGCACGAAAGGCTCCCAGTCGGGCTCTGGCGGCCGCGCTGCCGGTTCCGGGCGCAACGTTCCGTCCGGGCGGTCGAAAGGCTCTCAGATGGGCTCTGGCGGCTCCCACCGGAACGGCAACTCCCGTGGTGACGGAGCCAGTCAGGCATCCGGCGCCCGCGCCGAGCGGGCCCGCGGCCGCCAGGAGCGCGCCGGGGCCCGGCAGGCCGGACGGCAGGAGCGGCGCACCGCCGGCCACGCCGCCGGTGTCGCGGACCGGAGCAAGGACCACGATCAGGCCCGCGCCCAGCGGCAGCAGGCGTGGGACGACCGCCGCGCGAAGCGGCAGGCGCGGGATGAGGCTCGGAAGGCGAAGCGGGAAGCCGCGGCGTCGACCGACCCAGGCCGCACCACCCTGGGCAAGGCCATCGGTGAGGAAGCCCAGCGCCGCTTCGACAAGCGCCGCGCAGACGCGAAGGCCGCCGCCGATGCGAAGGACGCCAAGACGGCCGGCACCGAGAAGGTGGACCTGACCAAGGACAAGGAGTCCAAGGCCAAGAGCACCAACGGCAAGGGCGCCAAGACCGCCAAGACCGCCCCCGACGGGGCCTCCAGCGCCGCGAAGGACGGCAAGGCGGGTGATACGCCGGGCACCGACTCAAAGGCCGGTGACGGGGCGTCTGACGGGGCGAAGAAGCGGCGCCGGTTCCGGCGCCGACGCACCGGCAGCACGGGCCGGGCCGAACGGCGCGGACGTACCCGCCGCACCGGTCGCACCGGCTGGACCGGGCGCGGTCGAACGGGCCGCACCGCTCGTACGGGGCGCGGCCGTCCGGCGGACAGCCCGTTCGGCGCGCAGGACTCCACCCCGACAGTGGAGTGGCCCGACCGTCCCACCCGCCCGCCGCGCACCGAGACCAAGGGCGAGGACGACATCATCGACGCCGACCTCGTCCCCGACACCCCCGCGGCCGTCACGACCGGCGTGCGGGGCCTGCCGACCGCACCGGAGCGGCACACCGCACGGCCCGGCACCAGCCGACCGACCAGCACGGAAGGGAGCAGCGTGAGCAGCTCGCAGGCCAGCAGGCCGTCCGGTGGGGGTGGCCTCACCGCCCAGCACCGCACGGACATCACGTTCGACGAGTACCTGATGGAGATGGCGAACATCGCCATCCAGGCCGCCTCCGACCAGGAGCGGGCCGAAGCCCTCGCGGAGGCCCTGGACAAGGTCGCCGACGCCCTGCGGGACATGGCCACCGACCTGATCGGCGACCACAACGTCACCACCGAGGTCACCGAGCTCATCTCGGACCTGGCCGACGCCGCGGCCCGCATGAAGCAGCAGGCGGAACGGTGCGCGACCGAGTGCGGGCTGGCCCTGGAGGCCGCCAAGCTCGCCGCCGCGATGGTCGCTCGCGTGTATGGCCAGGACATGGCCGCCAAGGAAGACGCGGGCCTGAACTACGTCTCCGCCGCCGCCCACCACGACTAGGAAGAGGAAGGAAACCCGCTGATGAGCAGCGATCTCACCCCCCGCCCCAGCAGCGCGGTGCCCGCCGCGGCCGACGACAACCGCTACAAGGCCGTCCAGACCAAGCTCGACGCCCTCGGTCGCGCGCTCGACGACGCCGGCCTCGGCCTCGAGGAGCTCATGCGCAGCATCAAGAAGAACGCCAAGCGTGCCGAGGACGCGGCCCGCGACGTCGACAACGCCGACCTCGACCCGAAGTTCGTGGAGCTGACCAGCAACGTCGGCGTCGCCCTCGGGGGCGCCTGGGTGCAGGTCAAGAAGCTGCACGACACCGCGCAGGAGACCGCCGACTTCACCTACGAGACCAAGCACACCCACTCGAAGCTGTACGGCGCGCTGGACGACATCCGCTCCAACCGGCGCGAGAAGACGCCCCGCCCGGGGTTCTTCAACCGCTGACCCACTCCCCCACCCACCCCTCACCACGGGCGGCCCCGCACACCGCGGGGCCGCCCGTGCCCATTCGCCGAAGGAGAAGCCGGTGACCACGCCGCGCAGCGTCGCGCTCGAACGCCTCGCCTACACCCTCGCCGCGCCCGTGCTGGCCGTGGCCCCCAACGTCTACCCCGACAGCCCCGTCAACCAGGTCGTGCAGCTCGCCGGCGCGGCCGGGGCCGCCGGCTGGTTCCTCGCCTGCAAGAGCGATGAGCCCGGCGCTGGACGCAAGATCCTGCGCTGGTCCCCGCTGGTCCTGGCCGCCGCCGTCGACGTCGCCGCCGGCCACACCACGGGCTTCGGCCCGTACTGGCTGGACGGGCTGCTCGCCGCCGGATGGGCGGCGGCCGGCTACCTGGTGATGCCGTTCTCCCGGCACACCCGCCGCCGTCACCGCCCCGCCCTCGCGGCCCCGGCCCTGCAGCTGGCACCGGCCGAAGCGCCCGAGCCGCCTCCGGTCGTCCCGGACGACGGAGCAGACCTGCTCACCCGCGACGCGCGGCTGCTGTGGGAGCAGGCCGGGATGCCCGGCCGCACGCACATCGTCAAGGCCACCCGCCACACCGGCATGCAGCACGACATGACGATCCTGCTGCGCGCCTCGGAGACCGGACGGCCGATCACCGGCCTCACCGAGGCCGCTGTCGCCGCGCCGTTCGGCGTGCACTCCAGCGACGTGGTCCTGGCGGAGGTCGCCAACCAGCCCGGCCGCCAGGGCGGCCCCGGCTGGATGGAAGCCCGCATCACCCCCGACGCCAACCAGCGCCGCCGCAAGGCCCCCACCGACCAGGAGCGCTGGATGGACAAGGTCGGCTCGCCCAAGGGCGGCGCCCCCGGCTCCGCACTGGTCCACAAGACCCGCGACGACGAACGCGGGGTCACGTTCTACCGGGCCAAGATGTCCGACTCCACCGAGACCCCGCGCATCGACCTCGCCAAGGTCTGCCGCGGACTGAAGCTGCCCGAGGACGACTCCTGTGTGTTCGTCCTCGTCGACGGCTCGGAGTTCCTGATCAGCGTGTTCGATGAGCCGCCGCTGTCGCAGATCTTCCGGGCGACCCGCGAGCTGCTCACCCCGGACGACAAGGGCATGTACGTGTGCGGGTACACCATCACCGGCCAGCCGGTGAAGACGATGGTGTACCAGCACGACAAGAACGCCCCCGCACACGGCCTGACCCTCGGGGTGTCCCGGTCAGGCAAGACGCAGTTCTTCGCGATCCACATGGCCGCCCAGTCCCTGGACGGCGAGGTCGTATGGCTGGGCACCGTCCGCAAGGACGAGAAGACCAGCGTGCTCGGCCGGTACATCGACCGGCAGGGCTCGAACGCACTGTGGATGGCCCGCTCCCTGCGGGCCGCTAAGGCGCTGTGCGAGATCCGCGCGGAGATGCCCTGGCCGCACGACGGCCAGCCGCACGACTACAAGCCGGGCGACCCACGCTGCCCCTACCGGCAGCTCAACGTCTACGGCGATGAGTTCATGACCGCAGCGCAGGACGCGGACTTCGGCGAGTTCATCCAGAAGGACGGCGAGGACCTCACGGTCACCGGCCTGAAGTACGGCATCGGCTTCAACCCGGCCGGCCAGTCGCCGTTCGCGCACAACGGGTTCTCCACCGAGATGAAGGACAACCTCCGCCAGAACTCAAGGCCGGTCATCTTCAACATGGGTTCACCCGGCGCCACCCGCAAGGCGGCGGAGGGCACCATGGAGAACGCCTACGACGTGCCGACCATCCCGGCCCGCTACTCCCGCACCGAGGGCTCCGCGATCGAGCGGGCCATGCGCGGCGAGGCCGACCCGGAGAACGGCGTCAGCACGGGCGGCGTCGCGGTCATCGTCCTCGACAACGGCCGCGCCGTCCTGATGCGGTCGCTGTACGCGGACTTCGACACCGACCTCTCCGAGCTGTTCCCCGACGAGGTCAACCGGCTCACCGACCACGAGATCAGCGAGCTGACCAAGCGCGGCCTGTGGTTCGACTGGAACGAGCCCGTGCGGCCCGGCGAGTTCTGGCCCGAGCCCGACGAGGACGACGAAGGCGAGAGCCGCTCCCGCCGGCGCGGCAGCGGAGGCGGAAAGGGCGGCGGGCGCGGCTCCAAGAGCGTCGGCCTCCCCTCCGAGCAGGTCGCCTCTCCCCGCCAAGCGCTGGAGGCCATCAAGAGCCTCACCGACGCCTGATCACACCCACCCACCCGTCACGGGGCCGGACCGCCCGAACGCGGCCGGCCCCGCCCGACCCCTTGTGAAGGAGCACCACCACCGTGGCCCTGTCCCTCTCCGCCGCCGTACTGCTGGGCATCATCGTCGTCGTCCTGGTCAAGGGCGGCTACGTCCGCGTCGGCTCCGCGCTGGCCTGCACGCTGTTCGGCTTCACCCTCGCCGCGACCGGCCTGGCCCCGGCCATCAACAGCGGCCTCGCCTCGCTCGCCCGCCTGACCTCCAGCCTCTGACTACGCCTCCGTCCACGGCGGGTCCGGGGTGTAGTTGAGCTCGCCACAGAAGCGGCAGTCCCACTCCGCAGGCACCTCCCACTTGTCGACCCAGAAGCCGACCTGCCGGCCCACGAAGTAGTTGTCACCCCCGCACCACCCGCAGTCGAAGACGAACTCCACCCCAGCCCCTTCCCCACGCCTGCTTGATCCGAGGATGCCCGGGACACGGACGCGCTGACACCCAAACGCCCACTCCCCCGCCACGACAACGCCGAAGGGCGCCGCCGGAGACCAACCCCGGCGGCGCCCTTCGGCGTCCCCTACCTGGAGTACCGATGTCCCATGCCACGCTGTCCCTCGCCACAGCTCACCCCGCCCCGGCCACCCCGGCCGCGCCGGCGGAGCAGAGGGCCCTTGAGGAACGCCTCACTCTGGTGCACGCGGCGATGACCAAGCGCCTGGACGAAGCGGCCGTCGCCTACGAGGTCAACACCGCGCACATCCCCACCGAGCCCGTCGACTTGAGCGACATCGTCACCGTCCCGCCACCCCCGACGCTCCAGCCGCCCTATGAGCCCTACCCGACCCCGGTCGCCGCCCTTCTGCAGCGCGCCCACCATCGGCTGTTCATCGGCGGCTGGTGCTCTGGCGCACTGGTCGACCAGGACGGCGCCCGCTGCATTCTCGGAGCCATCCGAGCCGAGGCGCACGGCGACAAAAGCCTGGAAGCCAGCGCCGCCTCCGTGCTCTTGGACGCGATCCGCCGCAACTTCGGCGACGTCGACTCCGTGCCGTCTTTCAATGACGCCTACGGATCGGCCGGTGTCCCACTCCGCATGGTCGACCAGGCCGCCAGCCTCGCCGATGCCCGCGGCCTGTGACCCTTCCGGGTCCCCTGCCTCGCGCCCGAACCCCGCCTGAAGTCGCGCGTCAGTCAGCCCACGTCTCGCCGTGTCGATGCCGGTCCAACCCCGCAGCTGAGAACTCGTCCTCGCCGGCGCTTGCCACCACCCCCAACCACCGCAGCGCTTGAGAGATCGGACTGCCGACTGTCGGGAAGGGCTGGCCCTCCTCCACGTGGAGCGGGCCCAGCACCATCGTGCCGCCATCCCACACGGCAACCCGCTGCTCGCCCACGCCGCCGAAGAACTCAGCTTCCACGTAGGCCACCGGGCCACCGGGCCACCGGCTGACCAGGCAGCAAGGGTCTTCTCAAACCTTCCTGGCAACCGCAAGAACCCCAACGCGTCTACGCCGCTGCCGTCTGCGACGGAGTTGAACAAGATCGGAGGTCCCCTCTTGTCCCACACGGCCAAGCCGAACCCGCCCGGTCTCCGGGACCAGGACCAAGTTCCGGCTGCTGACCTGGGCCGTCGACATCCTCCTCACGGCGCTCGCCCTGCTCCTGGCCACCACGGTCCTTGCGGTCACCGCCTGACTCACTCTCCCTAACCCCTTCCAAGGAGTGCGCACATGACCGATACCCTCACCGCGCCCATGTTCGGCTCGCCCGGCTCGCCTCTTGCCATCCTGTTCGATGCCGCCGACGAGCTCCGTCACGTCGGCGAGGACGAGCAGCGTGAGGCCGCGCATACCGCCGTGCTGGACCACATCTGGTCGCACTACCCCGACACCCTGAGCAAGGCTCTGGACGAGGAGGACTGGCACGGCCAGCCGGCCGTGCCGGACGCCGGGCTGGAGATGTCCGCCGTCGCCTGCCTGGATGGCGGCTGGTGGCTGCACCACAGCACCGGACTGGACGATGGCACCGGAGACCGGGGGTCGCTTCTCACCCTCATCGGGCTCTGCACCTGCGGCGGCGGCTACGTCGAGACCGTCCTGGACGGTGAGGACGACCTCCTGGTGCTCCTTACCGAACTGCGGGCCACCGGCGGTTTCCGTCACCATCCCGAGGAGCCGGACTGCACCAGCATCCACCGTGTCCGGGCCTGGGGCGTCCCCCGCCAGTGACGGCCCGCCCGACCAGCCGCTGTCCCGCAGGATCACCGGGGACGACCTGCACGCACGGGCCCCGCTCTCGACTCGAGAGCGGGGCCCGCTCCAGTCAGCTCACCGTGGCTGGCGCTTCTTGATATTGCCGACGTACATGTGGACCGCACCGAGGATGTAGACAGTCAGGACGAGAAGAATTCAGCCGCCGGTGTTTCTCATCAGAATGAGAAAGACGGACAGTACGAGGGCCGCGAAAGCGAACAGGTAAGTGAAGAGCATCCATCGCTTCACCACCGCACGCTGCCCGGCCGACCAACCAACTTGGGGCACGTTCATCACCAATCCTTTCGGGGATGCCGAAGCGTGCCGAGCGCCTGGCATCCGATACTTTCCGTGAGTTGTCAGCCTCCGCTTACCGCCTTCGAGGCAATCTGTCTGACGCTCCGGGAGATCGCGTAGCAACCGGCAGTTGTTCCGAGTGAGCCCCCGAGCGTGACAGGCGTTGACGCTGCGACGGCTGCAGCGCAGGCTGCGCCAGCGAGACCGCTGGCGACGGTTCCGGCCGGGTCGCCCTACAAGGCCTGCGTATCGCCGCCCTCGGCGTAGAGGTAGGGGTTCTGTTCCTGGTCGGCAGGGTCGGGCTAGGTGAAGTGGCCACTCAGTGATCGTTATGAGCGAGCGCGTACCGGTCAGCCCGCCGCGACGGCTGCGCACAACAACGTGAGGGCCGGATACCGGGGATCGGCGAGCAGGTGAGGAAACGTCGCAGGTCATTGACCTCACTCGAGGTAAGGGGATCAGCCGGGGAGCCTCTTCAGTGCGTAAGGGGTGGGCGCTGATGAGCGGAGCAGGCACGGTCCCACTCGGTTCTCATGGATCTCGACAACCACATGATTACCAATGCCGTGCCTGCTCCGCTCTCCTAGGCCACATCCACACAACGGACGCGCCATGTCACTCATGAGACCGGTGAACCGGACTAATCCTGATTACACAATGGCCCTGACTCCGCCCCGCCTAGGTCATCCGTCCGCCAGGGGGGCTAGCCATGCCGCCAGGAGGCTGGCGGCTCTATCACGGAACGACGAAGAAGACGGGGACGACGTGCTATTGGCGCCGCTTTCGAGCTACGACGATGGGAATCACTACGCAGGCCACCGCAATGAGGAACAGTACAATACCCAAAGGACCTCCCGGGGTCACGCCGCGATGCGCGAATTCCATGACAACACCTTCCGGTTCGTATGCGGGATGTCTATCGGCGTCGCGATCGGAACGAGAGCCATACGGTGACAGCATTTAGTTTGATCGCTTTGTCGGACCCGAACTCGCCCTCGAAGAACCTCGCCATTATCTCCTTCCGGAAGGTCGCGGGTGGCCGCGTACCAAGGCCACCGGCATCACGCTTGGCGCGAAGCTCGAAAGGAGAGGTGTGGTCGTCACTTGCGTCGGCGAAAGTAGCTGACGCAAATAATGGTAAGCGCCACGAGAAATACTACGACAATAGCGCCTGCCGGTGCGGCTCGCGTCGGAACGATCAAGCCAGCCTGGGTCCACATTTACTACTCGCCCCCACCGGGTTGGCGGCGGTTTTTTCCAAGAACCCATCCGGCGGAAGTGAGGAGTGCGAGACCGAAGAGCACGGGGATCACGCCTGCTGCAATTTTTCCGCTCAATATGGCTCCGAAGCCGAGTACGAGAAGCGCCGCTGCCGACACGATTGCAATTCCGAGTAGGAACTTCACCATTCCTCTTCTTTCTGAGTGAGGTGAGGCGGGGCCCTCAACAGGCCCCGCCTCACCTAGAGAGCCGCCTCAGTTCCTGCCGAGGCCGCTGCCCCGAGTCCGGCGGACAGCACCGTGCAGCCAGTGATGCCTGCCCCAATCGACGCGCCGAGGGTGGGAACAGCTCCTGCGGCGGCTGCTGCCCCGCACACCGCTTCAGTTCCTATCCCTACGAGGATGCCGACTTCTGCGGCATAGGCACCCTCCGTATCGCCGCTCATGATCTTCTGAGTGAGGGATGCCCAGTCGAGCGCACCGGATGCGTCAGGGAAGCTGAAGAGTCCGTTGGGGTCGATGCGGTTGACGGGGTCGCCTTCGGCGTAGAGGTAGGGGTTTTGTTCTTGGCCGGAGGGGTCGGGTTGGGTGAAGCGGCCGAGGTTGGCGTCGTAGTAGCGGGCCTTGAGGTGGTAGAGGCCGGTGGGGTCCTGGTAGTTGCCGGCGAAGCGGTAGGGCTGGGCGACGGGTTCGGTGGACTGGGCCAGGATGCGGACGCCGCGGGGGCTGTAGGTGTAGGTGTCGACCTTGTTGCCGTCGATGTCGGCGAGGCCGATCACCGAGCCGAGCGCGTCGGTGAGGTAGTAATAGCTCTTGCCCCCGGTCGTCATGGAGTTGAGGGTGCCCCCGGGTTCCCGGTTGAAGCCCATGTCGGTTCCGGCGGTCGTCTTCGCGGACAGGCCGAGGGGGCCGTTGTGGAAGGTGGTGTCGCCCAGGCGGAGGCGTTCGCTCTGGTCGGTGGAGCCGTAGAGACCGGCGTAGGTCTTGCTGTTGACCGTGATCGACGACATCTGGGAGTGGTCGGTCCAGGTCTCGGCGGTGCGGGTGTAGTCACTGGTGGAGTCCGCGGCGGTCTCGTTGCCGACCTGGTCGTAGGACCAGGTGCCGGTGCTGCCAGACTTGCCGGTGACTTCCTGGGCGTCGTTGTAGGTGTAGGTGGTACCGCGCGGGCAGCCGGGGTCGGTGCCCTGGCTGGTGAGGTTGCCGGCCAGGTCGTAGCAGTACTGCCAGGAGTCGGTGATGCTGCCGGCCTTCTCCTCCTTGGCGTAGGAGAAGCGTCCCGCGCCGTCGTAGGTGTAACTGCGCTTCAGGCCGGTGACGTTGTCGGTCTGGGTGCGGATCTTGCTGCCGTCGGTGGCGCCGTTGGTGCCGTACCCGTAGGTGTACGTCAGGTCGACCAGGGTGCCCTGGTCGGAGGTCACCTTGATCGTCTTGGGGCGGCTGGAGTTGTCGACGTCGACCTTCTGCACCGTGCCACCCGGGTATGTGGTGGTCTTACGCACGTCGTTGTTGTTGTAGTCGTACGTGGTCGTGCGGCCCTGGGGGTCGGTGAGCTGCTTGAGCTTGTTGGTCTCGTTCCAGGTGTAGTCGGTCTTGCCGGCCGGGTCCTGGTAGTAGTCGACGTTGCCGGCCGGGGTGTAGGCGAGCAGGGTCTGCGAGCCGTCCTGGAGGTGACGGACGGTCTCGCGCTGGAGGGGGTCGAACTCGTAGGAGATGGTGCCCGTGGCGTCGGTCCGCTGGGTGAGGTTGCCGTCACCGTCGTAGGTGTAGTTCACCTGCGTGTGGTTGGTGGAGTCCACGGTGCGGATGCGGTCGCGGTTGTCATAGGTGTACGTGACGGTGACGCCGCGGGCGTCGGTGACGGTCTTGGTGCGGCCCAGAGCGTCGTAGGTGAAGGTCGTCTTGTCCAGCGGGGCCGGAGGCGTGACGCGGTCCAGGTTGCCCTGGGCGTCGTAGTGGAAGCCGGTGGTCACGGTCTTCGACGAGGTCATCTTCGTCTTCGCGGAGCAGCGCTGGCCCTCGAAGCCGCCGCAGGTCGGCGTGGCGGGGTTGTAGTCGTAGGTGACGCTGCCGCCGCCGGTGCCGGTCTGGGCGACGGAGGTGGTGTTACCGACGCTGTCGTAGCCGAAGGTGGTCTTCTCGCCGTCGGCGTTGGTGGAGTCGGAGGGGTGGTCGCCGCCGGCGATGGTCTGCCAGTGGTTCGTCGTGAGGGCGCCGGTGGGCGTTTTCGCGGTCTCCAGGTTGTTGCGGGAGTTGAAGCCGTAGTCGGTGACGTTGCCCGGAGTGGTGCCGGAGCCCATCGCGTCCGTGGCGGTGTCGATGTTGTGGTTGGCGTCGAACTTGGTGGACCGCGTGCGTTGGAGGGCGTCGGTGACGTCGGTGACCTGGCCGTCGCCGTCGTGCTTGTAGGCGGTGGCGTGGAGTTCGGGGTCCTTGGCCGTCGTCGTGCCCGCGGCCGTGGCCGACGTCGCGCTGTAGGTGTACGTCCAGGTCGGGCCGGTGTCGCCGGAGCCGTTGAAGCCGGTCGCCCGCAGCATGGAGGTGACCCGGTTGACGTCGTCGTAGCTGAAGACCGTGACCCGCCCCTGGGCCGTGGTGATCTTGCTGATCCGGTTCGAGGAGTCGTAGCCGAAGGTGATCGTCTTGCCCTCGGTGTCCGTGGTGCCGGTGAGGTTGCCTCCGGCGTCCAGGGCGTAGGAGGCGGTACGGCCGGTGCTGTCCTTGGCCTGCCAGAGGGTGGCGCCGGCCTTGGTCAGGTCGATCCAGCGTCCTGAGCGGGTCTCGGTGAGCTTGAATCCGCCGCCGGTGTGCTGGGTGACTGTGAGCGTGCCGTGGTTGCGGTCGGTGACCTTGGTCAGCTTGCCGCTCGCGTCGTAGGTCTCCTTGGCGCCCGACTTCCACTTGCTCAGCGTGTAGGTGCCGTCGGTGTTCTTCTTGAGGTCCTGCGAGTAACCCGTCGGCGTGGTGAAGGAGCCGTCGGCGTTCTTCTTGAAGCGGACGGTCGCGCCCGAGGCGTCGTAGAGGATCGCCTCGCTGGAGGAGACCGACAGATAACGCTCGTACTGCTGCCACCACCGCTGGGAAACCTGGCCGTAGGGCGCGTCCAGGGAGTTGTACGTGCGCGCCAGGCGCAATTGCTGCCCGACTCCGGCGATGTCGAAGTCGGTCGCTGTCAGCATCAGGTTGCCGGTCGAGTAGTCGATCGTCGCCGTAAGCGCGTCGGTGATGGCGAAGCGGGTGGAACGGTGCCAGGGGACATCGCCCTGCCCCTCCGGCACGATGTTCATCACCGACGCCCGCGCCGCCGACGCTGGGGCCTTCGCATGGGCGCGCTGCTCGCGCAGCCACGGTAGGTACGCCGCGTCGCTCGGCGTCTTCGACGGCTTCGACTTCACCGGCCGGTTCGCGCCGACCTTCACGGCCGGCATCTTGAAGTGCGGGCCGTGCTTGCCCCACGCCGAGGCGGGCTTCCCATCCGCCGCGACCGCCACCGTGGCTGGCAGGACGGCTGCGGTCAGGGCCGCGACTGTCACCGCGGCCAACGTCCCAACTGATGATCTCCTCCACGCACGCCGAGAAGGCGCGCTCCAAGCATGCTCAAGCATGATTCCCCCCACGGGAACACAGATACCGGCAGCCCCACTGGCCACCGGACCCGCCGACGCTTTCACGTGAATCACACAAACGTCCGGGGGCTGCCCACGAACCGCTCATCCACACGGGGGAGGAATCCGCCGCTCCTCTTTAAGCAGCCAATCAATCTCAAATGCGGATATATAGGGGCATCGGCCCTCGCTTGGGCCGATGCTGAAGCAGATATGTGCGGCGTACAAACGACTGAAAGCGGCCGGACTCCGGAGCAGTTGCAAGTCGGGTCGGGTGCTGCTTATCCATGCGCCGCAGGAGTTTTGGTCCTGGTCTGCGCCGCGCTGTGGGTGCGCAAGAGCCAGGGCTTTTCGGACTCCCCCTGCCTGCTGCCTTCATGGCAGTGGAGGCGCGCACGGCGGCGCCAGTGATGCTGCTGAAGGTTTTCACGTCGCGGCCGGATCGGCGGCCAACGTCGCGATGCTGGTGAATGGTTCGGCGGCGTGCGCCGCGGCGCAGGCCGGACTCGAGATTCCCCCCGGCGGCCGGACGGCTGGGGCGCTTGCGGACACATCCTCGTGGCCACGTCCGTCGAGACGAACGGCAGGACGGAGACTCGGATGCTGCCGTTCGACAAGCGGCGCATCTACCTCTACGCCTACCGGCACACGTTCGCACAGCGGTATGCCGACGCCGGCGTCCGCGTAGAGGTCCTCAAAGAGCTGATGGACCACAAGCAGCTGTCCACCACCCAGTGCTACTACCGCGTCGGGGAAATGCGCAGGCGAGAGGCCTTCGACCGCGTCACCACGATGCAGTTCGACTGGCACGGAAGCCGAATCTGGCGCCAGGCCACCGCCCTGCTCGACTCCGAGCACGCCCGCCGTGCGGTCGGCGAAGTCGCGGTCCCCTACGGCATCTGCACCGAGCCCACCAACGTCGCCGCTGGCGGCGGGGAGTGCCCAGTCAGGTTCCGCTGCGTGGGATGCGCCCACTTCCGAACCGACGTCTCGTTCCTGCCCGACCTGGAGGCCTACCTCAGCGACCTCCTGCGCAACCGGGAGCGACTGCTGGCAACGGTCGAAGCCGATCAGTGGGCGAAGGACGAGGCCATGCCCTCAGACGAGGAAATCCGCCGCGTCCGACGGCTGATCACGCGCATCAAGGCGGACGTCAATGAACTCGACGACGACGAACGAGCCCAGATCGAGCAGGCAGTCACCACCATCCGACGTGCACGAAACAGCGTCATCAACCTGGGTATCCCCCACCTTCGCCAGCCTCTCCCCGACATCCGTCCGGACCGGAGCGCATGACCATCACACCCATAACTCAGGGACGACGCGCCGAGTCCGCCCGCGGGCGCCAGCGCGTTCAGAAGGCATTGACACCCCCCCTTCGAGCCGGGCCTGATCCCGGCTCCCGGCGAGCTCCTCGTCTGGCGCGACGGCCAGCACTTCGACCGCTGGCAGGACCTCCCCTGCACGCTGTGCGGCCAGCCCACACCCATGCGCTCCCCCTCCGGCGAGCCCGTGCACAAGGCATGCGCGGAGGACTGGATCACCGCCAACCCCATTGAGGCCCGCCTCGCGCGGTTCGCCTCCGACCTGGCGCCGAAGCCCAAGACCAACAAGGGCCAAGGCGACCACGCCTGACCTCCACCTGGAGGACCTCCATGAGCAGCACCGACCGCGACGTCGACCACGCCCTCGCCTACCCCGAGCCGCCCGTTTCCCCGCTCTGGCACCGCCACGGCACGAAGGCCTGCCCACTCACCCCCGAACAACAGCGGCACAACCGCGAACTGCTGGACATCGCCCAGCGCACCACCCGACCCCGCTCCCCTCGCACCACCGAGACCCTGGCGGAGGCCAACTGATGGACACCACGCACTGCGCCGTCGACGGTTGGGTCGACGCGATTCCCGTCCCCGGACCTCACGACAGAGTCACCTTCGACCTGGTCGTCCGGCCCTCGGACATCGACGCGCTCGCCGACGACGCCCCCGACACGATCGTCACCTGCACCAGCGGCGACCCCCGGATCACCTACGAGTTGCTGAACGGCGTACAGCCCGGCGACCTGCTCCGCCTGACCGGCACCCTGGCCCAGTCGCCGACGCCCGGCGATCCCGCCCGGCTCACCGTCGACGGCTTGGAGGTCCTGGACACCGCGCTGGTCCCGGTCCTACGGGAGATGGTGCTCGACAGGTACGGCGACTACTGCGTCGTCTTCGATGCCGACCGCGACCAGGTCCCCGTCTTCACCGTAGACGGGGCTTGGGTCGGCCTTGCGGACAACCCCGACGCCATCGCCACCCTCATCGACATCCACCGGCGCGTGACCGGTGGTGACGCCTGATGGCCGCCCCCAGCGCGCAGGCCCGCACCGTCCTGGACCGGTCCCCCGCCGGAGGCCCCCGCAGCTCTTTTCCGGTCGAAGAGTATGCCGTCGGAGAACGCGCCCAGGGCACGCAGGCGCAGGTCGTGATGGGCCTCCACAACGATCAGTTCCTTGGGCTCACCGTCCACTCCCCCGAGTAGCACTCACCTCCGAGCGCTGTGGTCGCCCCCTCGGGGCCACGGCGCTCGGGCTGCTGGGGACGAAGTCCTTCAACGAGAGGATGAAGATGTTCTTCCTCGTCCGCCACGCCGAATCCGTTGAGAACGCCACCAAGTACAACGGCTTCTACGCGAACCCCCGTCCATGGACCGGAGCGGCCGCGCACACCCTGTCGCGGGACGTTGTCGGCCTCACGCCTCGCGGCTTCCTCCAGTGCTTGCAAACAAGAGCTGTACGCCACCTACCCCGAGGGCGCTCAGGACCGGCAGACCCGCAAGCACCTGTGGACGCCTCCCGGAGCCGGCGGGGAGTCCCTCGCCGATGGTGTCCTGCGGCGGGCCACGGCGTTCGTCGACGGTCTGCCCACCGCGTCCGGGGCGGACGTCGTGGCGTTCACGCACCACACCACCATCCTCGCGCTACGCGCGGTCCTGGAGCGCCGGCCGGTGACCGAACTGGTCGACGAGGCCCGGGCGCGCAAGACACCCAACGCCGCCGTCCTGATCTACGGCCGAGACGGCGGCCTGTTCCACGCCCGCGACACCGTCCACCCGGACTGCTGAGGAGGCCCCGGCCATGAGCCTGCTGTACCTCAACGGCCCCGTCCAGAACGGCCCCTTCACCCTCGCCACCCGGCCGGGGAAAGCGGCCGGAATCCGCGCGGCCGAAGCACTCAACACCTTCCTCGATGCCGGGCCCGCCCCGCACCTGTGGAACACCGTCACGCTGGCCGGAGACCTGCGCCACCGTGACGCACACGACCGGGACACCATCGGCCGCCAGGAACGAGAGGACCACCTGATCGCCGCCAAGTATGCTCCGGGCCCGGCCCCGGTCGGCGGCGTCCTCACCGACACCGCTCCCGTCGTGGCCGCCCTCGCGCTGGAGATGACCGAACACCTCCTGGCCGAAGGAGCCCTGGCGGTCGTCCCCACCACAGTCCGCCTGTGCACCCGCTGCGGCCACATGACCGGCGTCATCGCCCACACCTGCCGGGCCTGCGGCCACCACGACTCCCGATCCCACACCCGGCGGCTCCTCGTGTGGGACCGGCCCACCGGCGCCCCGGTGCTCACGCGCGATGACTTCCACGCCCACCGGGTCCGGCCACCGGGCCATCTGCTGAGCATCGCCCAGAACGTCCCCGCCCGGCTGATCCTGTCCCGCACCCGCCACCACGGCATCAGCCTCGCGCCCCTCGGACTCGACGGCCTGGTCCTCGACCCGCGAGCGGCCCTCCACATCACCACCCTGGCCGCCGCGACATCACACGGCGCCACACAGCCGATCATGACGATCACCGAGAACGCCGCGGCGAACGTCGCCGCCTACGGGACCCTGTTCCGCAGGTACCACGCAACACGGCTGCGGTACGCGCTGCACGGACGCATCCCCTACGACGACACCGAGGCACTAAAACGGCTATGCGAAGTACACCGTGTCAGCGAAGCCCAACGAGAGCAGTTCCTCGCCTGGTTCCTGCCCCTGTGCTCCCTGCACCTTCGGTCCGGCATCACCCCGGAGCAGCTCGGGGGCCTGCTCAAGTTCTGGCGCCGCGCCCACCTGACACGACCGCCCACCCGCCGGAGTGACGTCTCCGCCGAACTGCGGCGCCGCGTCGCAGCGGGTGATATGCGCTGGGTCATGGACATCCGGACCCTGGCCCAGACCATTCCCGACCACCCGGTCAGCCACGGCTCCCAGGCGGGGCCGGAAGGAGCGAGCTGATGAACGACAGCACCTGGCAGTTCGTCAAGAAGCGGACCGCCGCCGACGGCGCCGTATACGTCTCCGCCGACGGAACCCGCTACCGGCGCACCGGCGGGCCCGAGCTTCACGCGGAGGCCGCCTTCCAGCGCCGGATCGCGGACCGCAACTACCCGGTCCCGCACGTCCTGGAGGAAGGCATCACCGACGACGGCCACTACTACGTCGTCGAGGAGTCGCTGGGCAGCCAGACCCTGCACGAGCGGGCGGTGGCATCACTGGACGGCGGCCGGGCCTTGGCCGACGACGTCACCGACACCGCCGCGCAGGTCGCAGCACGGCTGCTGCGGGCCCAGGCCGCCCACCGAGTCGACGCCACGCCCAGCAGGTTGCGGCAGTGGCTGGAGGGCGCCGGGTTCACCCAGAACGTCTTCCAGGAGAACCCCGACCTCGACAAGCCCCGCACGCACGCCGTGCTCAACCACGCCCTGGACCGGCTCGCCACAGCGCCGCTGGTGTGGGGCCACCTCGACTACGGCCTGCCCAACGTCCTGCCGGCTGGGGTCATCGACTGGCAGCACCACGGCCTGGTCCCCCTCGGGTACGACGTCCTCCCGGCCCTGGAAATCGTCGCCTTCAAGGGCGGCACCAAGGGCTACACCGCCACCCCCGGCCAGCGGCACCGCTACCTCGCCGCGCTGGACGACGCGAGCCGGAACACCACCGGGCAGCCGGTCAGTCAGAACCTGGGGCCGTTCCTGCTCGTCAAGGCCCTGTTCTTCCTCGCCCTGATGCGGCCCGCCGACCCCTCCCGCACCGACAAGCACCTGAAGTGGCAGTACCGCCATCACCTCTTCATGAAGGGACGTGAGCAGTATGAGCGGACCGGGACGGTCGATACCGCCCTCTTCCCTGGCCTCGAGGAGTTCGCTGCTGGGCACAGCGCTGGCGACCATCCGTGACCGCGACTACCTTCTGGACCGCACCGGGGTGATCTTCAAAGTCATCGGCGATGTCCACCCCGGCACGCACTTCCTCGGCTACGTCAAGTACTACCCCGACGCCCGCGGCGACCGGCTGCTGTTCGACCGGACCTACCGGCAGAACAGCGTCGTGTCCAAGGCGTTCGGAATCCTCGCCGACCGGCCCGAGTGCTACGTCTACTCCCCCGCCGTGGGATGCGTCATCACCGGCGTGCCCCGCGAGGACATCGTCACCCACTACTCCTGCCGCCAGACCCTCGCCGCACTGCACCAGACCCCCGACCTCCTGGACACCACTGCCGTCAGCGAGGACCTGCTCGCCATCATCAACTGGGTCGTCGCGGCCGGCGCCGCGGACGTCATCGGCATCACCGGGTCCTTCCTGGTCGGCGCCCACAACACCCGCTCCGACATCGACCTGGTCTGCTACGGGCCGCGCGGCTACGAGGCGGCCCAAGCACTGTTCGCCGAACGCGCCCTCATCCAGCCCTACGAGGGCGAGAGCCTCACCCGGCTGTACCCTGCGGCGAGCCAAGTACATGACGGGGGGACACTTCGACGCCCTGATACGCCAGGAGGCCCGCAAGCTGCAGGGCCTGACCGCCGGTGCGGGAGCACACATCAACTGTGAACCGCTGAGGGCCGACGGCGACAAGACGTTCGCCGGGGTGGTGGCCAAGGAGGTGGGGGCGATCTCCGTCCTGGCCCGGATCACAGATCACTCCGAGGGCCTGGCCACACCGGCCCTATACGGGATCGAGGTGGACACCGTCACCGAGTCCACAGTCGACGAGCCCTCCGTGTTCGCCCGCCGGATCACCCACCTGCGCAGCTACCTCGGTGCGTACACCGGCGCGTTCCGCACCGGCGACATCGTCTACCTGTCCGGCCGACTGGTCCACATCCAAGGACCCGGCACTCACAGCGGCTTCGGCATCGAGCTGACCCCGTGGTCGGCAGCGGAGTCCTTCCTCGCCAACCTGACCCGCTGAGTCACTCGTACGGCCCCGTAATCCGCCTTCACGATGGGCAAGCGGCCCAGGGACACCGGAAGCCCCGCGGCTCCTTCCAGCCGAGGAGTACGCCGCCCACCAGCGCGCCATCGACACCCCGGCGCAGGTGGTGATGGTCCTTCCCACCGACCAATTTCTCGTGGTCACCATCTACTCCCCCGCTCATTGGTCCCAACGTGCCCGACGCGTTCCCCGCCGGAAGCCCGCATGGCTCCTCGACCAGACGAGTGTCAGTCGGTCAACTTGTCCTGGGGAGGGGCTGATGGACAACCGCGAGGTCGGCGTGGGGTGGCGCGACGAGACAGCAGCGGAACAACACCTGCTGGCACAAACGTAGTTGAGGCTCTTCCGACTTCGGGCGGGGTCGGGCGCCAGTGGGGCGAGGGCTATTACGACGTAATAGCCCTCGCCCCCAACTACCAGGATCGGTCTGCTTACTAACGTGTTGGTAGTGGATTAGATCTTGGACGTTAGTAAGGTGCCTCCATGACTTCGTCGTCCGCACCCAACGACCGCGAGAAGGTCGTCTCCAAACTGCCAGCCTGGCTCAAGCAGAACCTCAAGCTCAGAGCCGTGCAACACGGTCTCGAGATGCAAGTAGCGGTGGAACAGGGCCTCAAGGAATGGTGCAGCCTCGCCTCCGCGCCCGCCGCCGTCGACACCTCGGGTGCCGAGTCCTTCTCCACCTTCCTGCCGCCCGGAGACTGGGAAGCCTTCGAAGAGGTAGCCGCAGACCGCAAGGTCTCTCGTATCCAGGGACTGGCTCAGGCGGTTCAACTCTGGCTCGACTCCCACCCGGCCCCCGATGTTGTACGGCCAGAGATCACCCGCCGCATCATCGTCTGCAACCAGAAGGGCGGCGTCGGAAAGACTGCGATCACGGCCGGCCTCGGCGAGGCGCTCGCTGAGGCCCCGGACAAGCTGCACGCCGTACGCGTCGCCAAGGCACTCACCAAGGCACTACGGGCCAGCGACACCCAACCCAGCGACGAACCGGTCACCGACGACCCGCTCGACATCGAGCGACTCCCCGGCCTGGGCCTGCGAGTGCTCCTGGTCGACTTCGACCCACAGTGCCACCTGACCAACCAGCTGGGTGCCGAACCCCTGCCGATGACGGGCGACAGCCTCACCAACCACATGGCCGGCGACCCCAAGGGAGACCTCCGCGATCTCATCGTCGAGATCGGCGATGAAGACTTCGGCGGTCGGCTACACCTTCTCCCCGCCTGCAACGACGCCTTCCTCCTCGATGTCCGGCTCTCCGCCGTACGCGCCAGGGAAGCAGCACTGGAACGAGCGCTCGCACCGCTCGAAGCGGACTACGACGTGATCCTCGTCGACTGCCCGCCCAGCCTCGGCCTCAGCATGGACGCCGCGGCCTACTACGGCCGCCGACGTGACAACGAATCACCCGGACAGTCCGGTGCCCTCATCGTCGTCCAAGCCGAAGACAGCTCGGCCGACGCCTACGAACTCCTCACCACGCAGATCGACGACCTGCGCGGCGACCTCAAGATCGACATCGAATACCTCGGCATCGTCGTGAACCTCTACGACTCACGCCGCGGATTCATCGCCACCTCCTCCCTGCAGGGATGGGTCGACATAAAGGATCCCCGAGTCGTCGGACTGATCGGCGACCTCAAGGAACAGAAAGAAGCAGTACGCATGAAGCGGCCTCTCCTGGCCTACGCCCCCAAGTCACAGCAGGCGATCGGCATGCGCGCCCTCGCACGGGAGATCGCATGAGCAAGGCCAGCCAGCTCGGAGCCGGGCGCTTCGGCGGAAGCGGCATCAGCGCACGACGCCAAGCCGTCGCGGCAGCAACCGGTGTGCCCACCGCCGCCGTCGCGCCCCCCACAGAGCTCCCACCACATCGGATCAGCCTCAACCCGGACAACCCCCGCACCAGCCTCGGCGACCTCAGCGACCTCGCCGGAAGCCTGAAAACCCACGGTCAGAAGCAAGCGATCACGGTCATGAACCGGGACGCATACCTCGCAGCCAACCCTGACCGCGAAGGCGACCTGGAAGCCGACACAACCCACGTAGCCATCGACGGAAACAGCCGACTTGCCGCGGCCCGCGAAGCGCAACTGCCGATGGTCAAGGTCATGGTGAGCGACGACCAGGGCACCAACTCCGAGGAACTCCTCGAATCGGCACTCGTCGCCAACATCCACCGACAGGAACTCGCGGAACTCGACGAAGCAAAGGCCCTACAACGCCTCCTGACCATCCACGGGAGCCAGACCGCCCTTGCGAAGCGGCTCCACCGGTCACAGGGATGGGTGTCGCAGCGACTTGCGCTACTCAACCTCACGCCCGCTCTTCAGGCTCGCCTCAACGACGAGCCCATCGATCTCCTGCGCGCCGTCGGCAACAAGCCGGCCGACGAGCAGGAACAGGCCCTTGAGAAGCTCAAGCAGGAGCGCGCACAGAAGGAGGAGGCAAAGCGCGCGAAGCGCCGTGAAAAGTCGGGCGGTGACGCCTCGCACGCCCCCACCGATGCGACGGCCTATTACGACGTAATAGAGGGGCAGACGCAGAGCGCATCGCGACCGGTCAACGCCAGCGAAGGCTCGACATCTCTCACCACTGCTGAAGCGGTTCCAGAGCCTCGAACCGGATCCTCCGCCGACGGGAAGAAAGCACCTCGTACGGTGCCCTACGACGAGCCCGGATCCCTAGCGCTGCTCCTTGACAGAAAGATCGCCAACGACGACACGTTCTTCAAGCTGCTCAACTTCCTCCTCCGGAAGGGCCTGGAACGGGACACAGCCCGCCTCCGGCGTCTGGCACGCTCCCACGTCGAACAGACCCCTGACCCGGAGGACTGAATCCGGCAGATGCTCAAGAAGGGGGTCCAACAGCGATGCTGGCGGACCCCCTCAGCGTTCGAGGTCGCCAACGGCCTACGCCCTGGCACCCTCCACCGCCAGGGCACCTGCCGTGACGACGCCGGTCGACCCAGGGGCGGTTCGAACCAGTCGCACCCCTGCGGGTAGCGCAGCGGGGCAGAGCTCCAGCTCGTATGGGTCTCCACTCCCCGACCCGCTTTCCCCCCTTCCATGCGCCCGCTGTCCAGGTTTCCGCCGACTGCGATTCGCCGCAGCGCCAGCAGCCTCTTCTCGGCCAATTTCAGCATTCGAGCCAGAGTCCTTCAGTCAGCGCCGAGGTCGCCGGTTAAAGCTCCCGCCACAGTCGTGCGCCCTTGCCTTGCCTCTTGCTCGAGCAGGGACTGGTTGCGCCCGGCGCTGGGACCCCGTCCTCAAGGCACGTACTTGTTCGGTCAGAGCCGTTTTTGGCGTACGAAGGGTGCGGTCCGAAGTCACCATGCGCGTCTAGGGCCTCTCCGGCGGATCTTGGCTTGCGTCCGGTCACCTAGGCTTTGGCCATGCTGCTGGTCAACGGCGGAGAAGCCGTAGCTGACGCTCCCGTGCTGCGCACGGGGGGAGTGCCACTCGTCCCGGATGGGTTCGTCTGGCCGAACTGCCGCGAATGTGGCGAGCCCATGCAGTTCCTGGCTCATCTGCCCCTCGATCTGGGGGCGGTCGCGGTCTTCTTTTGCCAGAATGACCCGGGCATGTGTGACGACTGGGACGCCACCGCCGGCGCCAACCGGGCCTTCGTGTTCAAAGGTCAGCTATCGGCGGCTACCGTCCCCGCCGAGGGCGAGACGCTGCTCGGTGCGGTGACCGCCTTGCATCCCCACCCAGCCGACACCCCAACCGCAGAGCCGGTTCTGGGACGGCTGGGTGGCGAACCCGACTGGCTCCAAGGTGATGAGACCCCCGACTGTCCCTCCTGCACAACCCGTATGACATTCACGGCCGGACTCGAAGAAGGATCCGACTTCGCGACCTCCGCCAACTTTGGCGGAGGTGGTCGCGGCTACGTCTTTCACTGCCACCCCTGTAGCGAGGCCGCCTTCCTCTGGCAGCGATGAAGAGCGCCTGAAAGCTCATGTGCGGAGCCAGAGCCGGATCGCAGCGACGGTGACAGTGCCGTGGAAGACATAGGCTCGCTTGTCGTACCTCGTAACCACAGCCCGGAAGTTCTTCAGGGCATTGATCGTCCACTCGACCTCGTTCCTGCGCTTGTACATCGTCTTGTCGAATCCGGCGGGTCGACCGCCTTTGCTACCACGGCGCCGGCGGTTGGCCCGCTGGTCTCGTGGCTCAGGAATGGTGTGCTTGATCTGCCGTCTCCGCAGATAGTGGCGGTTGCGGCGAGACGAGTAGGCCTTGTCGCCGCCGAGGTGATCAGGCCGGGTCCGCGGGCGTCCGCCTTCGAGACGGGCAACGCGGATGCGTTCTATGACCGGGATGAACTGTGGGGCATCCCCCCACTGGCCCGGCGTAACCAGGAACGCAAGCGGGCGACGTCCGCCCTCACTGGCAAGGTGGATCTTGCAAGTCAGTCCGCCCCGGTCCGAGTCCCTCATCAGGGCGGTGCTGCCGAGGCAGTGATCTTTTTTCGGGACATGCGGCGCATCCCTGCGGGCCCCGGCGGCGTGTTGATGAGCGCGGCAGGACGTCGAATCCACGCTCACCATGCTCCAGTCGATACGGCCTTCCGCATCCGCGTCGGCCTGGACGGCATGGAGGATCGTCTCCCACGTGCCGTCGGCTGACCAGCGTCTATGTCGCTCATAGACCGTCTTCCATTTTCCGAACCGCGTTGGCAAATCACGCCAGGGGACGCCGGTGCGCTCCCGGAAGAGGATGCCGTTGATCATCTTGCGGTGACTGGCCCATCGTCCGCCCCGCCCGCCGGTTTTCGGTAGATGCGGCAGCAGCCGCGACCATTCGCTGTTTGTGAGATCACCCCGCCCCATGACCATGGGACGGACCGGGACACGAAGCGGTTCAAAGATCCGCCGGACAGGCCCTAGTGCTCTGACCGCATACCTTCGCCGGGTTG
>NZ_WWKH01000927.1:0-11764 GCF_009865595.1 Streptomyces sp. SID1328
GTCGAACGAAGCTTCATCTCACGATCTCCTGTCACACAGAGAGACGCCGACCCGTCGGGCCGACTCATGAATGAACCTACCTACAGCCGACATGACCGGCATATCGTAAGATCGGGCTTCAGCTCCGAACAGAGCATTCTTGAATCTTCTCCACTAACTGATGGAACATCACATACCGATCCAGAAAGGTCGATTGACATACCATTAGGCTTTTCAGGTGACATGCTGACGTGTCCTCACTCGCGTGATTAGGGCGCGTCGCTGCGGACCTGAAGAACTGAGTCGTGTTACTGAGGTTGAACTCGTGATGTCGTCTACCAGCGGTGCCAGATCGCCGCGGGAGCGGCGTCGCGCGGGAGGGAAGGGTCCCCTTCGGCAATGAAGAAGAGGGCCCAGGACACAACGTGGTCGCTGGCACGCTGTGCGCCGATTTCGAGCTGGAAGCCGTCGCAGAAGCAGTCGCCGCCGTAACTGAACCGGATGCCGGTGTCGTGCTCGATTGCGTAGTCCTCCATCTCCTGCGCGAGTTGCGACGGCACACGTCCGATGAGCCGAATCCCTTCACAGGCCACCTGTGGGCCAAACCGGCCGTCGACGAGGACGTAGGCCAGTTCCCCGTCCTCGTGGAAGTAGCACTCCACCGCCGCCTTGATTACCGGGCTGCCCTCCTTGGCGAAATGTATAAAATCCCATCCCCCGATGCGCCCGTCGGACTGCGTAGCAAACCCATGCGCGGCCAGAGTCGCGACGACCTCCTTGCGATGCATATCCATGCGTAGCGGCCCCAGGGTCTGCCCGGGGAGGTAAACCCACTGATCCCGTTCCGCGTCCGGCAACGTCGGCCACATACCTGTATCCATCACACGATGATCGCCTACCTGGTTCTCGTCCCATGTGTCCAGGGGCGGCAGACGAGTCGCCGGGAGGGTGGCAGTGGGTCATCACCAACCATGACCGTTCACAGGGCGACTGGGGTTGAACTCGTGGTGTTGCTGGGTTGTTCAGGTGGGTCTGATGGTCAGGCCGGTCTCGGCGAGACAGCCGTCTATGAGGTCGCTGCGGTACTGGATGTGCCGCAGGCCGCGTCGGATGCGCCGGACGAGGTGTTCGGGGGTGCTGAAGGCGACATTGGAGAGCCAGCCGCGCCGCAGCAGCGACCAGATCCCTTCGACGGGGTTGAGGTCGGGCGCGTAGGGCGGCAAATAGTAGATCGTCAGCCAGTCCCGCGCTTCGGCGAACTCCCGCAGGCCGGCGGCCCTGTGCACGTTCAAGTTGTCCCAGACGAGCACGATCGGGCCGCCGAGCTGCTGGTGGGCGTTGATCAGCAGGTCCCGGTAGTCGCGCCAGGAGAAGCTCTTACGTCCGTCGCGTTGGCCGTCGTCCCGGCGCGGCCGGTAGATCAGTCGAGACCGGTGGCCGGGTTTGTAGCAGGTCAGCGCGGCGATCGATATCCGTCTGCGGGACCGGCCACGGACCCTCACCACCGGAGTCCGCCCGCGCTGCGACCAGGTCTTCGCCTGCGGCGGCGTCATGGAGAAACCGGCCTCGTCCTCGAAGACCAGCCAGGCTCCACTCGCCGCCGCGAGCCTTCCGCGCAGGGCCACACCTCCTTGACCCACCCGGCCACCGCGGCGTCATCCCTCTCCATGGCACGTCGGGCCGGGACCTGGCAGGACCAGCCGTTACGCACCAGCAGCTTGCGCACGCCCTGGACCGTGTACGTCAGATGGAAACGCCGTCCGATCACCGCCTTCACACGGCTTAGGGTCCAGCGCTGATCCTCCCAGCCGTGCGCGGCCGGCCCCTTGGCCAGCTCCGCTTCCAGTTGGTTGAACTGCTTCTGGTCATCCTCGGCAGCGACGCAGGTCCCTGCGACCTTAGGGCCCGCGGACCGCCCTCGTCCCACATCCGCCGCCACCGCTGCACGGAGCGGACGCTGACCCGCAGGTCCTTAGCGATCACGGAGCTCGCCTCACCCTGGGCGAACCTCTGAGCCGCCTTCAGTCGTAACTCCTCGCGGAACTGCTGGCGTTCGGCGGTCAGCCCGCCCCCTTGTGGATACCGCATGTCCTGGTGATACCGCACAGACTACGAGCCGTCAGCCTCTACGACTCCACGAGTTCAACCTCAGTAGGCGGGGCCGCGCCGGAGTCCTGCCGCTGGAGGTGTTCCCTGCCATGAGTCCGCAGGACGGGGGCACCCGCGTGGCTTCGACCGCGCAGAATTGGGGGCCCACGGACGCAACCTCTTCCTCCACGTCATCGAAATGGGCTGCACCGACGTATGCGTCATCGCGGTGAGCGCCCCCCTCACCAGCCGCGTCTTCATCGGCAACAGCGATGGGTGGTGGGGCCCCAACGTCTCCTCCGCCACCGACTTCCTCAACTGGTACGAACGCTGGCTCGGCGCCGGACGCGACGACCGGGCCCTGGAACTCACCTCACCTCAACAAAGCTTCGCGGCCCCCGACCGCCATCGCATGGCTCCGAAGATCGGACTCTCCGTAACACCTCCACGAAATGTGAGCCAGAGCCGGTTCTCGGGACCAAAGCCACGGGCCGGTAGTTGGGATCTCTGACCATGGGTAGACCCCGGAGCGGAGGCCGGGTGCCAGTGCGGTGGTCAGTGCCAGGCGGTGCAGACGCGCAGTTGGCCGCCCTTGGCGTCCCCGCAGGCCCGCGCCCGGCGGCCGGGGCCGTCGTACATCGAGTGGTACTGCCCCTGCGAGACGATCGCCTCTCCTTCCGCGGTGATTCGGCCCAGCATCCGGGTGCGGCCGGCGTGCCGGCGTCCCAGCCAGACGTGGCCGCCCGTGCCGACCAGGCCCGCAGCGAATACCCAGTCGTGGCCCCGCTGGTGGTGTATGTGCAGGTCGACCGTGACCCGCCAGGAGTTGCGTTGCGTGCCGCGGGCGGCCATCAGGCACACGCGGTCGTCGGACAGCCTGTACGGCCCGCAGTCGCCCCGGTGAACGTCTGCCGCCGCGGAGGCCGGCGCCGGGCCGGGCAGCATGATGGCGGCCGCGAGCATCACCGTGGCGGTGAAAGTCCTGATCGTGGTTCCCATGCCCCGCTCAACGGCCCCGGCTCGCTCTGGCAACGGGGTCCGGGTTCACCGCGGTCTCGGTCCAACGCGCGGCGGCTGGCGGCCGGGCTGGTGGCGCATGATGTGCGCGCAACGTCTTTCACGCCGCTCGAGCGGCGCCGCACCGAGGGATTCTCCACGGACGGGCGGATCGGCCTTGGGCTGGACAGACGCGAGCTCACAGATCATGACCCTCACTACTGCCCTGCCGCCATAATGGGGGCATGTCCTTCAGCCCGCAGCAGCCCGGAACCGCGCCGAGTGACCTCTTCGGTGCGGTCGCCGAGGACCTCGCGCTGTACCGGGAGAAGTTTCGGCAGCGTCTGCCGGAGTCCCTGGACGAGTTGCGCGGCCCGATCGAGGGGGTCGTGGAGCTGCCGCTGCACGTGGCCTGGTCGGGGATGACCGTCTACGACCTGGGCAAGCCCCGTCAGCGCATGGGCCTGTACCGCACGGTCCTGCACGAGGGCCTGCGCGATGATCTCCCCCGATTCCTCAACCGGGATCTTCTTCTGCAGATGTGGCCGGTGCTGCGCCCACTCGTCGGTCGCAGCGTGGCCTCCGTGTGGGAAGAAGCCTTCCCCCAGCTCGCCGCCCGCGCCCAGGCGGCCGCGTGACACAGATGCCGGAGCTGCACACGCGGCTCCTGGCGGATGTGATCGCGCTCGGCTCGCAATATCCGCTGGTCCTCACCGGCGGCTACGCCGTGCGAGCGCACCGCCTCGTGAACCGCCCCAGTCAGGATCTCGATGTCGCCACCGAGAACCCGGCACCCATGGCCGACATCGCGGCCACGCTCCGCGCCGGCTTGGAAGCCCGGGGCTGGACGGTGCACGCGCTCGAGACGGCTCCGCTGTCCGCCCGCTTCACCGTGACCGACCCCGTCACCGAGCAGGACTGCGAAGTCGATGTCCTCAAGGAGATCTTTTCGCGGCCCGTCACCCAGAGCCCCTACGGACCTGTCCTCGCGGAGGAGGACGTAATCGGCACGAAGGTCCGTGCCCTAGCCGACCGCGGAGCGCCCCGCGACCTGATCGACGTCTACGCAGCCTCCCGCCGCTGGAGCAATGTCGAGCTCGAGGAGTTCGGCCGCCGTCACGCCCGCGGCCGCTTCGAGCGTGAGGATCTGCAGGCAAACCTCACGGGCGCCGAGTGGACCGACGACGAAGCCTTTGCCGCCTACGGGCTCGACCCTCCCACCATCACCGCACTGCGCGCCTGGGCCCTGCAGTGGGCCGACGACCTCGCGGCCCGCCTCCTCGCAGAGACCGAAATCGCAGACAGCGACTGATGAGTCTGCGCCATCCACATGTCGAAGAGGGCGCAGAAGTTCGGGGACAGACCCAGGCACGCGTGGGCTCCTCCGACCGGCGCCCGGCTCTTCTCCGTGGGCCCGATCACGAGGTTGCCGTGGAAGACGAACCGGGGCTCTAATTTTCGCACTACTCACCTGACACACAGCGCCCGTGCTGGCCCTCGATCAGGCCGCGTACCGCCTGATCGTGGGGAGTCGGACACCAGGCCCGGCAGTACGACGCCTGCGCCCGGAATCCCGCCGGGGCTGGCGCTGCGGGAGCCGCTGTGTGAGTGCGGGGGTCGTGCTCAGCGCATCGGTGTACTGGTGGGCGGTGACCGCTCGGTGCCGGATCACACCACGCCCCTGAGCAGCGGCTAGCTACGATCACTGCGTGCTCGGTGAGTTCCTTGGGTGTGATCTGAGCGCACTCAGCCCGATACGCTGGCGGGCCTACGTCAGGAGACCTCCGATTGCGCCGACGGCCCCACGGTCGGGGACACCAGAGCCGGCAAAAGAGCGCTGAGAGGCGTCGGCGTACACGTAAGCCGCCGAGGCCGCCGGACGACTGACGAACAAGCTCGGCACCTACCTGCGGCCCAGCGTTCTCGTTGTCGATGAGGTCGGCTACCAGCCCCTCGAACGAGCCGAGGCGAACCTGGTCTCCAGGTGATCTCCAAGCGTTACGAGAAGGGCTCAATCATCCTGACCTCGAACAACACCTTCAGCGAATGGGGCCAGGTCTTCGGCGACGAGGTCCTCGCCACAGCCATCCTCGACGGCCTCCTCCACCACTGCGAAGTGATCTCCATCAACGGTCCCAGCTACCGGCTCAAGAACCTCCTCAAGGCGATCGAGCGAGAGAACGACGTGGCATGAGCCCCACGTCGCTTCCGGCGGCCAGCACTTAGATCAGTCGTTGATCACTGGCTGAAAGATCTCGGAGAACTCGCCGTTCTCGATCAGTCCAGCGATCACGCCGGTCATGTTGCCGATGCCAGGATCCCTGACGATCAGGCCGTGCGAGACCCAGAAGTACCGGCCGCCGAGTGCCTCGTCGGTTCCTGCCCAGAGTTTCATCAGCCGCTCGACTTCAGCGACGGTGAACACGGTGGCGGTCCAACGAGATCCATCCTTCAGAGTCACGAAGACGTCGACGTTGCAGACCTCGTCCAGGTCCTCGCCGTCGCTGGGCAGAAACGACGCCTCGAAGCCGTCCCTACGGACCCGATACCAGGGCTCGTCCCACCCTTGCTCGATGGGTTCAGGCATTTTCTTCTGGCTCATCGCGCGAGTGTCCCTGGCCGGGGCATCGATCTCAACCGAGATCCTCTGCCGTGCTGTCGCTGTCTGCGGTCAGAGCTGGGGACGTTCATCCGCACGCAACTGGGGAGAAAGGTCCGTACGCCGACAAGAGGTGAGGGCGCACCCTTGCGGACGGACTCTGGAAGCACACCCGCCAGCGCGTTCTACGTCTTGGCCCATCCAGGCTTGCCTGCCTGCGCCCGCGTCCCACACGGAGTGCCGCCAGGTCCTCCTGGACGTGCTCGCCGACGCCGGGCCGTCGATCGTGACGGTGTGGTCGACCAATGACCTGGGCGAGACCCTGCCCTGGTACGCAGCGCTCGAAGGAACAGGGGGGATCGTGGCCAAGCCGCTGCGAGGGGCCTATAAGGGCGGCCCGGGTCTGGGCGAAGAGCAGAAACCGGTCATGCCACGCGCCGTCTCCGGCTACCTCCAGCCAGCGCAGCCCGACAGTCAGCGGGCGATTGAGACCGCGAAGGGCGTGAATCCGGCGGACCGAATGACGTGCGGGACGAACAGGATCGCGGCCTCTGTGGCGCGGGCGGTCCGGATCCCGCCGAGGTCGGTGATCCATTCCTTGTGCCAGCCGAGGTCGGTGAGCAGTTCGCGGACGGTCTGCTTGGCCTGCGGGTCCTCGCCGGAGAGGAACGCGGTCGGAGTCTGGGGGAGCGTGGCCGGCGAGGTCATCACCGGGAAGAGCATGGTGTTGAGTGTTTTGACGACGCGCGTTTCGGGGAGCGCGTCCTGGAGTTGTTCGGCGAGGCTTGAGCCGGGATAGATCAGATCGGCGGGCAGTCCGTCCGGGCCGTCGGTGGTCGCGTTGGAGACGTCGACGAGGATCTTGTGCCGGAGTTCTTCGCGCAGAGCGGCGAGCCGGTCCAGCGAACCGGCACCCGGGGTGGCGTTAACGACGATCCGGGCACTCCGGGCGGCGTCGGCGGCGACGCCCGGTGTGCGGTCCGCCACGGTGACTTCGTGTCCTGCCCGGGCGAGGGCTGCGGCCAGGTTGCCGCCGACGCGGCCGTTTCCAAGAACTGCGATCGTGGTCATGATGATGTGGTCCTTCCGTGCCTGGGGGTTGTGCTGCGTGGTCAGCGCGAGAGCGTGGATACGGCCTCGGCGTGGACGCCAGGCGCGGCAGCCAGGAAGCTCTGGCTCTGTGGGGTCCAGGGGTGGCCCTCGGCGTCGGAGATTCGGCCGCCGGCCTCGGTGACGAGCAGCGCTCCGGGAAGCAGGTCCGCGCGTGCACCGGCGAACTGCCAGAAGGCGTCGATCCGACCGGCGGCCACGTTCAGCAGGTGCAGGGTCGCGGGCACGGCGGCGCGGACGACGAGGGCGTCGAAGAGCATCGCAGTGATCGAGGAGCCGACGCGCCGCACGACCTTTTCGTCCTCGTCCGGCCGGGCCTGGCTGGTGGCCACGATGCTCAGGCCGAGGTCCGCGGTCTGTGAGACGTGCAGCGGGTGTCCGTCGAGGTGGGCGCCCGCGCCGGTGAGCGCGGTGTAGGTCTCGCCGGTCAACGGCAGGTGGACCGCAGTGAGCACCGGTTGGTTCTCACGCACGAGGGTGGCGGTTACCGCCCACTCCGGCAGGGCGTGCAGGTGGTTGACGTTGCCTTCGGCCGGATCCACGACCCACCATTCGCCGGGCGGCAGCGCCCCGCCGTCCAGCTCGTCCTCCACCCAGCCGGCGTCCGGGCGCAGGCGCGTGAGGCGGGGGCGCAGGATGTCGAGGGCCGTGTCGTCGTTGGCGGCGAGCGCGCGCATGAGCTCTTGTCGGGTCTGGTAACGGACCACCTCGCCGAAGCGGTCGCGCAGTGCCGAACCCGCCTCACGCACGGCGATCGCGGTCTGGGCGAGCAGGTCGGCGTCAGAGGCGGCGACATCGGTGGTCTGAAGCGTTTCGGACATGGTGGTATTCCCGTCTGTGGAGGGGGCTGAGGCGGATCGAGGGCCCAACTGCGCTTTGTTGCTTGCGCTTTCACCTCACGGTATGCAGCTCTACGATTAACTTCAAATGCATGTCAGACACGTCTGGGATTACTCACATGCAACTGGATTTGAACCTGCTCACCGCGCTCGACGCGCTGCTGGAGGAGGGCAGTGTGGCCGGAGCGGCGGCGCGCCTGCATGTCACCGCCCCCGCGATGAGCCGGAGTCTGGGCCGGATTCGGCGCACGACCGGGGATCAGATCCTGGTGCGCACCGGCCGCACGATGACCCCGACGCCGTATGCGATCGCCGTCCGGGAACAGGTGCATGAGCTGCTGCACCAGGTCCAGGGGGTGCTGGCACCGAGCCGTGAACTCGATCTGGCAACGATGGAGCGCACGTTCACGCTCCGCTGGCATGATTCCCTGGTCGCCTTGAGCGGCCCCGCACTGCTCGCGGCCGTGCGCGGACAGGCGCCAGGCGTGCGATTGCGCTTCGTCGCGGAATCGAGCGTCGACACCCCCGAGTTGCGGCGCGGGGAGGTCGACCTGGAGGCGAACGCCAACCACCCGGGTGCACCGGACATCCGTGCCGAGCACGTGGGCGAGACGCGCCTCGTCATCGTCGTCAGGCAGGGGCACCCCCTCACCCGCGTCAGGACCGTCACCGCAAAGCGGTACGCCGCCGCTGAGCACGTCACCGTCTCTCGACGCGGAAACCACAGCAATGCCATCGACGACGCCCTCGCGCGGCTCGGCCTCACGCGCCGCGTGGTGGCGACCGCGCCCACGGAAGCGGCCGCGCTGGAGTTCGCGCGCGGCTCCGACATCCTGATCAGCGTCCCCGAGGCCACCACGAGGTCAGCGGTCGCCGACCGCGGCCTGGTCGTGCTCCCCCTACCGCTCGAATTGCCGTCGGCGCCGATATACCTGTCGTGGCATCAGCGCTATGACACCGACCACGCCCACGCCTGGCTGCGCGGGCTGGCGCGAACCGCGCTGGCCACGTGTGGAGCCTCGTAATCGGCGCCGTCCAGCCGCTGCACCCTGGTGGGCAGAGACGCGGGCAGTTGCCGGTCCGCTTCTACAGTGGGCCGAACAGGGGACCGCCGCATGCCCGAACCGGCAAAATGAAGGCCGCTCTGGTGAAATGCGCCAGGTTGCTGACCGTGACCCCTCTCGTCCAGTCGTGTTCACCGCTGCTGGGTGTCAGCTGCGGGGTGTGAGGCAGCAACGGCGGCTTGTCGCCCTCATGCAGGCGTTGCCGTCACTCCCCCGCCCCGTGCAGGGCCCCGTTCCTCCGGTTGCAGTGCGGCGGCTGGCTCGGCTGGACGAAAGACATCACGACACCCGAGGCAGTCCCACTCGTAAGGGCCTTCGCCGACGCGACCGGCTCTATCCGTGATGGCGTTGCATGCCAGGGCGGCGTCGCCCGTTCCCGGCTTCCTGGGAGTCGTTGCAGATGTCGCGGATCGCGTCGGCCAGGTCGGGGAGGTCGGACAGATCGATGTTGCGGGGGTTGGCGGCGTAGGCGATCAGCCCCAGCAGGCGGTGCGCGGTGTCGGCCTCCTGCTGCTGGCGCTGGTCTTCGGGCGAGTGAAGGCTGTCACCGGTGTGGGGCGGTGGCTGCGTGCGGAGCCGTTCGGCTTCGGCCACGGCTTCCCGTAGGGAGCTGGGCCACACGAGGGGTGTCCTGGGTTCCTTGGCCGGGTACTTGGTGTGGTTGGTGGGGGCCCTCAGTACGCGGGCCTCGTGCGAGTTCTCCACCCGTTGTTGCAGGTCTTCGACCGATGCCAACTGGGCGGCGGCTCTGCGGATCCGCCCTGCGTTCTTCATGGCCCACTGCCGCTCGGCCAGGCGAACACGGCGGGCGCGAACGTTTTCCACCCGTTCGCTCTGAGTGGCATGCGCCCGCCCGTCCTCGGTCTGGGAGGGTTGGCCGAGTTGAAGGTGGCGTCGCTCGGCAGCCTGACGGCCGCTGAGCTCCTGCCATTCGGCGATGCGCGCCCAGGTGATCCGCCGGCTGCGGGCCAGGGAAGCGAGCCTGTGCTCGTCATGGTCCAGTTTTTCGCGGAGCATCCGGATGGCCAGCAGCGCGGCCAGGACTTCCGTGTCCGTGGCATTGAAGTCGCCGACGCCGGCGGCTTGCCGGCAGATCCGGTCGTAGGCCGGAGCGATGTCTTTCAAGGCCCCTGGGCGGTCGGGACTGTAGCGGGGGACTTTGCGAGTGTCCGGCAGATGAGCGGTCATCAAGGTCCATGCCCGTGCCCGGTTGTGTTCCCTAGCGCGCCGCACCTCCTCGGCGCCTCCTGTCGTCTTCATGACGACACCTCGCGTCGTCCTTCGGACGACATACGCTCGCCACAGGCAGGTGCGCTCGCAACCAGGTGTTCGATTCCGGCGGGCTTGCCCGCGTCGTGCTCCTCGCTCCCGGCGGCCGGCCAACTTGCCTCGGTACGGGTCGCGCCCTGGCCGAGGAGGCGGTTTCTGCGGCGCCAGCGGGCCCGCAGGGCGCCGAGCCCGAGAACGGTGAGTCCGAACATCGCCTCGGCCGCGTACTGGGCGCCGACATCATGTATGAGAGAACTGGACATCATGGGTATCGCCGCACGTCTCGCGTGCGATCGACGCCTCCTAACAACAAGGGACTGGCCAGGGGCTGCCCGTAGGACCACCGACCGGTGGGCGCGCCACGGACAGAAACGGAGCGCGAGGGGTTCATCACGATCCGTTCGACACGGAAGTCTGCCGGGCGTGCGCGGTGCGCATATGCCCACTGGGGGCTCACGCGCTAAAGCGCCACCCTCCGCCACCCCTAAACGAGGTGCATAACGCCTTATACGGGGCAATGTTCCGTCAGGGGAATGTCGTCCTTCGGCTGCAGGGGGCACACGACCGGTGAGCACGAGCCACTCGGCGGACAGGTGCATGTCGCCACGCCGTCGGTAGATGACCACCGGACGGAGCGGTCGAACAACGCCAGCTCAACACCGGCGGCCCAGCTCAGGCTCCGCTTCGTCCTGTCCGGTCGGCTGGATCATTCGCCACTGCGGGTTCACCGTCGGTGAGGTCCTCGGCCACTGATCGGTACCGTCGCCCGGTGCGCTCGGCCCGGCCCCGGTACCCGCGAGTCTTGATCGCTACGGAGCCTGCTGATTAGCTGGCCTGCATGACTGAGTTAGGACTCGTGCCTGGCCACCTGCCCCGATCAAGACCGAGAGGCTCGTGCTCCGTGAGCCCGAGGCCCGCGACCGCTCGGCGGTCATCGAGTTGTTCACCTCGCCCGAGGTGGGTACCTACATCGGCGGCCCCCGACAGCGTGACGAGTTCGAGCGTGCGGTGCCCGATACACCCAAGCGGCGCCCTGGCCTGTTCGTGGCCGGTCTCGACGGGGCGATGATCGGGATCGTCACGCTCGAACGGCGCGACCCGGAGCATCCGGTCCACGTCCGCTCCGGCGCCTCGGAGGTCGAACTCGGCTACATGTTCCTGCCGCAGGCGTGGGGACACGGGTACGCCGCGGAGGCGTGCTCGGCGGCACTCGACTGGTGCGCCGGAGCGCTGCTCGGCGAGCCGGTGGTGCTCACCACCCAGACCGCCAACGAACGCTCGATGCGCCTCGCGGCGAAGCTGGGGTTCACCGAGGTGCAACGGTATGAAGAATGGGGCGCCGAGCAGTGGTTCGGCATGTGGTCCCCGGTCACGCCGTCCGACTGAGGTTCGCGTTCGGCAGTGTCTGCACTTATCGCTCTGAAGTCGGGTGAGCGCGAGGAGACCAGTCGGGGGTTCAAAGATGGGGTGGGACCGCGCGCCGCCTGTGAGGGCGGCGGCTCAGCAGCACCTCATTCGGCGCGGCAGCGGCCAAGCCGGTGTCGTCACTCCTCTGGATGAACGTCGCGGGGCGACCGAATAGCGAACCGTTCCGCCTGGACAGACGGATGTCATGAGACTTCCGCGCCTGGGGCGCCTCCGCACTGGAGCGACCCCGCTGCTCGCTACCGTCACCACGACCGTCCTGGCCGCCTCACTGGCCGGCCTCTCCCCCGCCGACGCCGCCACCCCTGCGGGTATCCTCACCGTGGCCCGGGACCAGATCGCGTGTCCGCGCGGGTTCGTGTGCATCTACCCCGACATCAACTTCAACGGCCAGC
>NZ_WWKH01000095.1:0-2100 GCF_009865595.1 Streptomyces sp. SID1328
GGTGGAAGCGGGCGGCGAGCACGGGCGCGGGTACTCCCCGGCGCAGGTCGGCGAGGAGGGCGCGCAGCACCGGGGCCGGGTCGGCCTGCGGTCCGGGTGCGAAGCCGAAGGCGTACTCCCCGCCGTCCGCGTCCCGGGCTTCGAGCGCGAGGGCTTCCAGGGCGAGCGCGGCCTCGGCCTCGTGGCCCGCGCGGTGGCAGGCGCCGGTGAGGGAGGCCACGGCGTCGAAGAGGCGGCCCATGCTGCTGGTCGGCACGCAGGCGATGCGGTGGGTCAGCTGACCGTGCAGCACCGCGCGTTCGGTGTCGGTGCAGGCGGCCACGCTGGGCAGGTCGGGGGTCCAGTCGATACCGGCCGCCCAGAGCCGGGCCAGCGCCTGCCGGCAGGGGTTGGCGACACCCGCGTCCCCGCCGGGCAGCGGGGCGGGGACGAGGTGGGCGAAGCGGCGGTAGGCGGTGTAGTCGGCGAGCAGGATCTCGCCGCCCCAGACGGTGCCGTCGTCGCCGTAGCCGGTGCCGTCGAAGGCGACGCCGATGACGGGGGTGGCACCGTCGAGGCCGTGTTCGGCCAGGGCGGCGGCGATGTGGGCGTGGTGGTGCTGGACCAGCACCGGTGCGGGCAGCCCGGCCTCGGCGGCGCGGCGGCGGGCGTGGGCCGTCGACTGGTAGCCGGGGTGCCGGTCGGCGGCGATCAGGCGCGGGGTGACGCCGGTCAGGGCGGCGAGGTGGGCCTCGGCGCGGCGGGTGGCGTCCAGGGTGGCGAGGTCGCCCATGTCCCCGATGTGCGGGCCGAACCACGCCTGGTCGTCCTCGCCGAGGCAGAGCGCGTTCTTCAGGTCCCCGCCGACCGCGAGGGCGGGCCCGACCGGCACCGGGAGGGTCAGTGGCCGGGGGACGTATCCCCTTGAGCGGCGCAGCAGTTGGGGAGTTCCGTCGGCGCGTACGCGGAGCAGGGAGTCGTCGCAGGGGGCGGCGACGGCGCGGTCGTGGATGAGCCAGGCGTCGGCCAGTCCGGCGAGCCGGATGAGTGCCTGGGCGTCGTCGGTGACGATGGGCTCGCCGGAGCGGTTGCCGCTGGTCATCACGAGCACGCGGGGTCCGGGCGGATCGCCGGGCAGGCCGAACAGCAGGGTGTGCACGGGGGTGTAGGGCAGCAGGACGCCGAGGTGCGGGCTGCCGGGTGCGATGCCGTCGGCGAGGCGGGGGCCGTCGCCGGGGGTACGGGCGCGCAGCAGCACGATGGGGCGTTCCGGGCCGGTGAGCGCGGCCCGCTCGGCGTCCGTGAGGTGGGCGACGCTCTCCGCGGTGGCGAGGTCGGCGCACATCACCGCGAACGCCTTGCCGCCCCGTTCCTTCCGGGCGCGCAGCGTGGCGACGGCACGCGGGTCGGTGGCGTCGCAGGCCAGGTGGTAGCCGCCGAGGCCCTTGACGGCGACGATCCGGCCCCCGGCGAGCAGGGCCCGCGTCCGGGCGAGGGCCTCGGCGTCGCGGGCCGGGCGTGCACCGGTGCCTTCGGCGGGGACGAGGCGCAGACCGGGTCCGCAGTCGGCGCAGGCGACGGGCTGGGCGTGGAAGCGCCGGTCGAGCGGGTCGCCGTACTCGCGGGCGCAGGCCGGGCACATCGGGAAGCGGGCCATGGTGGTGGCCGCGCGGTCGTACGGCATCGCGGTGGCGATGGTGAAGCGGGGGCCGCAGTGGGTGCAGGTGACGAAGGGGTGCCGGTGGCGCCGGTCGGCGGGGTCCGCGAGTTCGCGCAGGCAGTCGGCGCAGGTGGCGGTGTCGGGCGGCAACTGGGTGCGGCCCGTGGTGTGTTCGGTGGCCTGAATGGTGAACGTCCCGCCCGTGCCGGTGGCGGGGAGGTCCTCGTGGCCGATGCCGGTGACCGAGGCGAGCGGGGGCGGGTGTTCGGCGAGCAGCTCGCAGAACCGCTCCACGTCGGGCAGCGGGCCCTCGACCTCGATGAGGACGCCGTCGGCGGTGTTGCCGACGAACCCGGCGAGGGCGTACTCGGCGGCGAGCCGGTGCACATGGGGCCGGAAGCCGACCCCCTGCACCGTACCCCGCACGGTGAGACGGCGGCGCACCCGGCCCGTCGCGGGGG
>NZ_WWKH01000928.1:0-8409 GCF_009865595.1 Streptomyces sp. SID1328
AGTCCGTCCCCGTCCGGGGTGACGGCGCCGTCCGCGACGTCGACCGCGACGACGACGCGGCGCGGGGCCGCCTCGGGGTCGGCGGCCAGCAGCCGCAGCGAGGCGCCCGCGGCCTCGCCGAGCGCGGTGTACTCCAGCTCCTCCAGGTCGTCCGTGCCGCACCACTCGCGCAGGGCGGGCGTCACGGCGTAGGCGGCGAACGGGTCCGCCGCCAGCACACCCGTCTCGTGGGCCTTGGCGAGGCCGGGGAGGGTGAGGGGTACGTAGACGCGCATGCGGGCCGCTCTTTCCTGGTCAAAGGAGGGCCTCCAGAATACGTGCGGCCGTCCCCTTTCGAGTTCCCGCCCGACCCCCTTACGGCGTCAACCCACCACCCCGCACATCACCCTCCCGAACCGCGCAGCCAGGGGGTTCACGGAGCCCTCCGTCACCCGGATAAGTGAAGCCCGCAGCGCCCGCGACACCGGCCGGACGTCCTTGCCCGGCCGGTCCCCGCCCCCGTACAAGGTCCCCACCTACTTGAGTTACCGCCCGGTATCCGCCGGGCCGCCGAACGGGGACTTCCATGAACAAGGTCATGAGCCGCAAGCCGCAGACCCGGCCGCACCACCGCCCGCCGACCCGTCACGACACCCGCCGCCCCGGCACCCCCACCCGCAGCCGCACCACCACCGCGCGCCCCACCGACCTCTTCGCGGACCGCCTGCTGGCCGTCCTGAGCGGTCAGCGCCCCGTCCACTGGATGCTCCGCCACACCGCCGGCTCCGCCTACGACGACCTCGTCCGCCTGGCCGAACGCACCCCCCTCCGTACCCACGGCCCCCGCCCCACCGTCCACGACCTCGGCTGGTTCGTCCCCCGCTCGGGCGCCCTGGAAGTCTTCGCCCGCATCGCAGCCGGCACCCACCTCCGCGCCCTCGCCTTCCGCCTCGAACAGTCCGAGGACCTCCGCTGGCGCTGCACAGCGGTGGAACTGGCCACTCCCTCACCCCGCCGCTCCGCAGCGTCCTGACGGGCGCCTGAAGGGCGTCAGGGACCGTCCGAGCTGTGCCGCACCGGCCCCCTGGCGCTGGTACGACACGACTCGGGGCCGGGCCCCCGCCAAGGAGGGTCCGGCCCCGAGTCTCTGCTGAAGCTGCGCCCGCTACTTCTTGCGGCGCCGCCCGCCCTTCGCCTGGCGGCGGCGCTCCGCGCGGGTCAGGCCGTCGGACTCGGAGCGGATGGGCTCGTCGTCCTCGAGGTCGCGCTCGATGACGCCGCCCTCGCCGTCCACGGTGGGCGCGGAGAAGTGCAGCTCGCGGCGCTGCGGAACGTCGAGGCCCTTGGCGCGGATCTCCGGACGCGCCCCGGCCGGAACCTGCGCGGGCACGATGTCCTGGACGCCCTCGCCGACCGGCTGGGCCTCCACCGGGACCTCCTCGACCTGCTGCTCGACCTGGACCTCCAGGTTGAACAGGTAGCCGACGGACTCCTCCTTGATGCCCTCCATCATGGCGGTGAACATGTCGAAGCCCTCGCGCTGGTACTCCACCAGCGGGTCCTTCTGCGCCATCGCGCGGAGGCCGATGCCCTCCTGGAGGTAGTCCATCTCGTAGAGGTGCTCGCGCCACTTGCGGTCCAGCACCGACAGCACGACCCGCCGCTCCAGCTCACGCATGATCTCGGAGCCGAGCTGCTCCTCACGCGCCTCGTACTGGGCGTGGATGTCGTCCTTGATGGACTCGGAGATGAACTCCGCGGTGAGACCCGCCCGGTCCCCCGCGGCCTCCTCCAGCTCCTCGATGGTGACCTTCACCGGGTAGAGCTGCCGAAAGGCACCCCAGAGCCGGTCGAGGTCCCAGTCCTCGGGGAAACCGTCGGCGGTCTCGGCCGCGATGTACGCGTCGATCGTGTCGTTCATGAAGTGCTGCACCTGCTCCTGCAGGTCCTCGCCCTCCAGGACGCGGCGCCGCTCGCCGTAGATGACCTCGCGCTGCCGGTTGAGCACCTCGTCGTACTTCAGGACGTTCTTGCGCGTCTCGAAGTTCTGCTGCTCGACCTGCGACTGCGCGGACGCGATCGCGCGGGTGACCATCTTGTTCTCGATCGGCACGTCGTCCGGCACGTTGGCCATGGCCATCACGCGCTCGACCATCTGCGCCTTGAACAGCCGCATCAGGTCGTCGCCGAGCGAGAGGTAGAACCGCGACTCGCCGGGGTCGCCCTGACGGCCGGAACGGCCGCGGAGCTGGTTGTCGATACGGCGCGACTCGTGCCGCTCGGTGCCGAGGACGTAGAGGCCGCCGCTCAGCTCGACCTCTTCCTTCTCGGCCTTCACCGCCTGCTCGGCCCGGGCCAGCGCGGCGGGCAGCGCGGCCGCCCACTCCTCGATGTGCTCCTCGGGGTCGAGCCCGTGCTGGCGCAGCTCCGCCTCGGCGAGGTCCTCGGGGTTGCCGCCGAGCTTGATGTCGGTACCGCGGCCGGCCATGTTGGTGGCCACCGTCACGGCACCCTTGCGGCCCGCCTGCGCGACGATCGACGCCTCACGCTCGTGGTGCTTGGCGTTCAGCACCTCGTGCTGGATGCCGCGCTTGCTGAGCTGCTGGGAGAGGTACTCCGACTTCTCCACCGAGGTGGTGCCGACCAGGATCGGCTGGCCCTTCTCGTGCTTCTCGGCGATGTCGTCGACGACCGCCTCGAACTTGGCGACCTCGGTGCGGTAGATCAGGTCCGACTGGTCCTTGCGGACCATCGGCCGGTTGGTCGGGATCGGCACCACGCCGAGCTTGTAGATCTGGTGGAACTCGGCGGCCTCGGTCATCGCCGTACCGGTCATGCCGGAGAGACCCGGCATTTCCTTGCCCTGCTGGTCGTGGCGCTTGTAGAGGCGGAAGAAGTTCTGGAGGGTGATCGTGGCGAGCGTCTGGTTCTCGTCCTTGATGTCCACCCCTTCCTTCGCCTCGATCGCCTGGTGCATGCCCTCGTTGTAACGGCGGCCCGCGAGAATACGGCCGGTGTGCTCGTCGACGATCATGACCTCGCCGTCGATGACGACGTAGTCCTTGTCCTTCTTGAACAACTCCTTGGCCTTGATGGCGTTGTTCAGGTAGCCGACGAGCGGGGTGTTGACCGACTCGTAGAGGTTCTCGATGCCCAGCCAGTCCTCGACCTTGGAGACACCGGACTCGTGGATGGCGACGGTGCGCTTCTTCTCGTCGACCTCGTAGTCGCCGGTCTCCTCGATGCCCTTGAGGGGGTTGCCGGCCTCGCCCTTCTTCAGGCGGGTGACCAGCTTGGCGAAGTCGCCGTACCACTTGGTGGCCTGGTCGGCGGGGCCGGAGATGATCAGCGGCGTACGGGCCTCGTCGACGAGGATGGAGTCCACCTCGTCGACGATGGCGAAGTTGTGACCGCGCTGCACCAGCTCGTCCGACGCCCACGCCATGTTGTCGCGGAGGTAGTCGAAGCCGAACTCGTTGTTCGTGCCGTAGGTGATGTCGCACGCGTACTGCTCGCGGCGCTCGGCCGGCGTCATGTTGGCCAGGATGCAGCCGACTTCGAGGCCGAGGAACTTGTGGACGCGGCCCATCATCTCGGAGTCGCGCTCGGCCAGGTAGTCGTTGACCGTGATCAGGTGGACGCCCTTGCCGGAGAGGGCGTTCAGATACGCGGGCAGGGTGCCGACGAGGGTCTTGCCCTCACCGGTCTTCATCTCGGCCACGTAACCGAGGTGGAGGGCGGCACCGCCCATGATCTGCACGTCGTAGTGACGCTGGCCGAGGACGCGCTTGGCGGCCTCACGGACGGTGGCGAACGCCTCGGGGAGCAGGTCGTCCAGGCTCTCGCCGTCCGCGTACCGCTGCTTGTACTCCTCGGTGAGAGCCCGCAGCTCGGCGTCGGAGAGGTCGACGAAGTCCTCTTCGATGGAGTTGACCTGGTCCGCGATGCGGTGCAGCTTGCGCAGGATCTTGCCTTCGCCTGCACGCATGATCTTCGAGAGGACGGACACGGGGGGTGGTCTCCTTGCCGGTCGGGCCTGGGACGGTCGGTTTCCATAAGACTTGATTGAGCAACGGCCATCGTATGCGAGGACCCCGCCACGCCGGGAGGCCCGGCGGCGCAGTGGTCCTTTCACTCCGAACAACGTCCTGGGACCACGGATGGTGCCGCGCCACGCCGAGATTTGCGCGAATGGTGATACGTCGCTCACGCAGGGCGAAATGCGCTGGCGCGGAATGTCCGGTCCGCGCACACTCGCCGGATGGACCCCGTCGTACTGACCACCGAACGCCTGCTGCTGCGCGCCGTCCGTCCGGACGACACCGAGGCCGTGTTCGCGGCGGCCCAGGACCCGGCGATCCAGCGCTGGATCTCCTCCTTCCCCTCGCCCTACCTGCGGGAACACGCCGAGGCGTTCGTCGGCGGCACCGCGCCGGAGAGCTGGGCGGACGACTCGATGTACACCTTCGGCGCCTTCCTGCCCGCCGGGGACCTGACCGGCATGCTCAGCGTCGCCATGCGCGGCCCCGGCCACGGCGAGCTGGGCTACTGGGCCGCGCGTGAGCACCGCGGCCGGGGGTACGTCACCGAGGCCGCGTCCGCCGTCGCCCGCTGGGCCTTCACCGCGCTCTCGGTGGACCGGCTGGAGTGGCGCGCCGAGGTCGGCAACAGCGCCTCCCGCGCGGTGGCCGAACGGCTCGGCTTCACCGTCGAGGGCGTCCTGCGCGCCGGCGTGGGCAGCAGGGGCATCCGGCGGGACTCGTGGGTGGGCTCGCTGCTCCCCTCGGACCTCGGGCTGCGCTCCTCGGTGCCGTATCTGCCCGCCCCTGCCCGGCCGTCGGAGGCGAAAGCGCAGGTCGCCGGGGGCTGTCAGTGGCACCCTCTATCGTCCCCGTCATGACGACCCTGCCGCGCCCCGCTGTCACCCTCACCGCGGACGACGCCCGCCGACTCGCCTTGCGGGCCCAGGGCTTCCTCGGCGCGCCCGACCGCCGCTCGGGCGCACGCGGGGTGCTCCGGGCGCTGGGCGCGGTCCAGCTCGACACCATCTCGGTGCTGGCCCGCTCCCACGAGCTGATCCCGTACGCGCGTCTGGGCGCGGTCGGCCGCACGTCCGTGGAGTCCGCCTACTGGCACACGCCGGCCTCCGGCGCGCCCCACGCCTTCGAGTACTGGTCGCACGCCGCGTGCATCCTCCCCATCGAGGAGTGGCCGCACTTCGCGTTCCGCCGCCGCGCCTACCGCGACCGCCCGCACTGGAACCACCGGTTGCCCGAGGGCGTTTACGACCAGGTGATCAAGCAGCTCCGCACCGAGGGCCCGCTCACCGCGACCGAGCTGGGCGGCGCGAAGCGCACCAGCGACTGGTGGGACTGGTCCGGCACCAAGGTCGCCGTGGAGCGCGCGCTGATGTACGGCGAGGTGGTCTGCGTGGAGCGCCGGAGCTGGAAGCGGGTGTACGACCTGGCCGAGCGCGCGATCCCGAAGGAACTGCTGCACGACGACCTGGACGACGCCGAGTGCCTGCGCCGCCTGGTCCGGCTGGCCGGTGAGGCGCTGGGCGTGGGCACCCGCGCCGACATCGCGGACTACCACCGCCTCAAGGGTGAGCAGGTCGACGCGGTGATCGCCGAATCCGGGCTGGTGCCGGTCGAGGTCGAGGGCTGGGGGAAGCCCGCCTGGGCCGACCCGGCCGCGCTGGCGACGCCCCCGCGAGGCCGCCACCGCACCACGCTGCTCTCCCCGTTCGACTCCCTGATCTGGGAACGGGCGCGCACGGAGCGGATCTTCGGCTTCACCCACCGCCTGGAGGCGTACGTCCCCAAGCCTAAGCGGGTGTACGGCTACTTCGCGATGCCGGTGCTCTCGGGCGGGCGGCTGATCGGCCGGGTGGACCCGGCGCGCGAGGGCCGCACGCTGGTGGCGCGGCAGGTCACGCTGGACGGCCCGAAGGCGGTACCGGGCGTGGCGCAGGCCCTGGTGGAGGCCGCGTCCTGGGTGGGCTGCACGGACGTCCGGGTGGAGCGGGTCGACGCCCCCGAACTCCGCGCGCCGCTCACGCTGGAGCTGGCCCGCATGCTCTCCTAGCGGATCTCGAGGATCTTCTCGCGCATCGCGTAGACGACCGCCTCCATCCGGGAGTGCAGCTGCAGCTTCTCCAGGATGTTGCGGACGTGGTTCTTCACGGTGTTCTCCGAGATGAACAACTCCTTGGCGATGTCCCGGTTGTTCATCCCGGTGGCGACGAGCTTGAGCACCTCCAGCTCCCGGTCGGTCAGCCGGGGCGCGGGTACCAGCCGCCGCTCGTCGGTGCGCTGGATCATCGACTTGAACTCGGTGAGCAGCTTGGACGCCATGGAGGGGCTGATCTGCGACTGCCCGTCCGCGACCGCGCGGATGGCGGTGGCCACCTCGTCGGTGGAGATCTCCTTGAGCAGGTAACCGGTCGCGCCCGCCTTGATGGCGTCGTAGAGGTCGGCCTCCTCGTCGCTGATCGTCAGCATGATGATCTTCGCGCTGGGGGCGACCTCCTTGATGGAGGTGCACGCCTCGATCCCGCCCCGTCTCGGCATCCGCACGTCCATCAGCACGATGTCGGGCAGCAGGTCGGCCGCCTTGTCCACGGCCTCGGCGCCGTCCCCGGCCTCGCCGACGACCTGGATGTCCTCCTCGGCCGCGAGCACGATCTCCAGACCGCGGCGGAACAGCGCGTGATCGTCGACCACCAGCACCCGGATCGGCTCCTCGCGTTCGAGGTCCAGGTCCGGCTCCATGCCGATGACGCCGTCGTCGGCGCCCGCGTCGCGCATCGGTCCGAAGGTGTCCGCCATCGTTCCTCCCCCTGAAGGCTGTGGCCCGTGATTCCGTGCCATCGCCAACCCAAGGCAGCGGCCCACCGGTTGGGCCGGTGCGGTCATGATTTCATGCTCCGGCGCCCCAACGGTGACGCACAGGGGGGCGAACTGGTCGCACACCGGTGCCCCTGGGGGCGCACACGCGTCCCAGGGGCACCGTCTCCGCTCCCGCCGGGCAGGTCAGCCGCCCAGCGTGTCACCCGCCGCGGGCGGCTGCGCCTCCGCCACCATCGGGTCCGTGTTGAGGTGGATGACGCCGTAGTCGTAGGCGTGCCGCCGGTAGACGACGCTCGGCTCCTTGGTCTCGGAGTCGACGAACAAGTAGAAGTCGTGGCCGACCAGTTCCATCTCGTAGAGGGCCTGGTCAAGGCTCATCGGGGAGGCGACGTGCGTCTTCTCGCGGACGATCAGCGGGCCGTCGCCCCTGACCTCCAGCGAGCCCATCTTCTTGGTGGGCACCCCGTCGGACCCGGCGGTCGGGACGGGCTCACCATCGGGATAGAGCGTCGCCACGCCGGGGACGACGTCGGGTACTTCGGCGGCCGGGGTGCGTCGTGCGCCCCGGCGCACGACTCGCTTGTCGTGCTGCTTGCGCAGCCGTGCGTCCAGCTTCTCCGCGGCCATGTCGAGGGCCGCGTACGGGTCGCTGGCCGATGCCTCCGCCCGGATCACCGGACCGCGGGAGTGGAGCGTGATCTCCACCCGGTCACAGCGGTCGGCCTGACGGGGGTTGGGCTCCTTGGACACCTCGACGTCGAGGCTGATCACCTTGCCGTCGAGCCTCTGGATCTTCTCCAGCTTCAGCTTCTCGGCCACGTGCTTACGGAACCGCTCAGGTACTTCGGTCTTGCGGCCCTTGACGACGATGTCCACGCAGAACTCCGTTCCCGGATCGCTCACGCTCTAGGCGGAGCGTCTCCCTTTCGCACCAGGTCCCGGTATGCCCCGGAACCTCGGACTCGGTGACTTCCACCTCCTCCTCCCCCATGGGCGAGATCTCCATCCCCGTTGCGCGTGAGTTCGCGAAAAACCCACGGCACGGCAATCGGATATGCGAGGTGTGGCCTGGGCCTTTCCTCACAACCGAACATATCTCGCCCGGACGGATGTCGTCACCCTCTACTGGGGCGTACCTCCGATCAGGTGAATTACTCCCCTCGCTACCTGCAACGACGCAAGTTCTTGGTCGGTTCCCCGCTTATTCGAAAGAATCACGGGGCGCGGCGATCACCGCTGCCCGGACGGCACTTCCGATGATGTTCATCGGCCCCTTTTCCGGTGCCCCATGCACCGACTTTCCTCTCTGCGATCGCGGCCCGGTCTGTCGTTCCTCCCTACCTTCCCGAGTTGCGCCGCGATACACAGGCATGTCCCACTCCCGGCGTGTTCCGGCCGTCGCGCGGAGCGCGCGCGCCGCCTCGGCCAGGCTCGCGCCGGTGGTGATCAGGTCGTCGACGAGCACGACCCGCCCGCCGGCGAGCAGGTGTACGCCGCCCGCGCGCACCTCCAGCGCTCCCGCGAGGTTCTCCCGGCGCCGCCGGGCGTCCAGCCCCGCCTGGTCGACCACCGGCCGCCG
>NZ_WWKH01000929.1:0-11511 GCF_009865595.1 Streptomyces sp. SID1328
CCCAGCCGAGCACGGCCTCGGCGAGCGCGAGGGGGAGTCCGTCGTGGAAGCGGGCGAGCTGGTCGGCGGTGCGGGCGCAGTGGCCGCAGCCGTCCAGGTGGCCGCGCAGGTCCGGGTCCATGGCGAGTCCCCCGCCGCGCCGGAAGGTGACGTCCAGCATCCGCAGGTAGCGTCCGCACTCGGCGTCGGGGGCGAGCTCGCGATGGGTCTGCAGGCACTCCTCGCGCAACCGGTCGCGGGCGCGGGCGAGTTCGACGGCCGTGCTCTCCTCGTCCAGCCCGAGCAGCGCGGCGGGCACGGCGAGGGGTTCGCCCTCGACCTCGGTGTGCCAGAGCACCGCGCGGGAGGGCTGGGGCAGCCGCTGGAAGGCGCGGGCCAGCAGCCGTCGGCCCGGTGGCGGGAGCAACCGGCCGGCGACGCGCTCCCCGCTCGCCGGGTCGGGCCGCAGCGCGGGGTGCAGAAGTTCCTGGCGGCCGTCGGTGTCCCATTCGGCGGCGATGCGCCGTACGGTGACCAGCAGGTGGGGGCGCCAGGCGGCGGAAGGGCCGGCCTGGTGCAGCGACTCGCCGAACAGCCGGGTGAACGCGGCCGTGGTCAGCATGCCGGCCGCGCGGGGCCCGTCGGTGCACAGCCGGGCGTAGGCGAAGGCGGCGGCCCAGTGCCGGTCGAGGAGTTCACCGACGGGGTGGAGGGCGGACGCCGATCCCGTCCACTTCTGGAGTTCCGCGCTGAGTTCGCCGTCGGAGATCCCGAACGGCCCGGCGGAATCCCAGGAATTCGACGGCCCTTCGCCCTTCACGCGCTATTCCTCCAGAATCCACACGGAATCAGGTCCGTACCAATCGGCAGGACGGTGGACGAGGTGACTCAACTGCCTTTTGGTGAAGGGCAATCACCTCCGTCACGGCGACGCACACTTTCGCACAGGGCGACAGGAGGGAACAAGGGATCTCCCGTCGGGAAACGAGTTCACGGGAAGTCTTTGACTCGTATTCAGTAGAGACGAAAGCGTTGACGCACCAAAAGAAGGCTTGGACGCGCATTTCCGGGCACGGTCCGGGCAAAGAGTTGACGTGCTCCGGGCCGCCGGGTTGGATCATCCGGGTGCCGACCGAGACGAGCCCGCGCGGCGGGAGCCGAGCCGTCCTCCTCGCCCTCGCGCTGCTCCTCACCGGGTGCGCCACCGGGAGCCCCGCACCCGAGAGCCCCCGACTTCCGCCCAGGCACGCCGGGTTCGACTACCAGATCGGCGGTGCCTACCCCCCGCCCGCAGGAGTCCGTGTCGTCACCCGTGACCGCGCCGACTCCCCCGCCAAGGGGCTGTACAACGTCTGCTACGTCAACGCCTTCCAGGCCCAGCCGCAGGAGCGCGCCGACTGGCCGGCCGACCTGTTGCTGCGTGACCGCGCGGGCAAGGTCGTCATCGACGAGGACTGGGACGAGCCCCTGCTCGACATCGGTACCCCGGCCAAGCGGAAACGGATCGCCGACCGGGTGAACCGCTGGACCGACGGCTGCGCCGAGAAGGGCTACGACGCGATAGAGCCCGACAACTACGACAGCTACACCCGCTCCCGCCGCCTGCTCACCCCCGCCGACGCGACCGCCTTCATGCGCCTGCTCACCCGGCACGCGCACGCCCGCCGCCTGGCCGTCGGCCAGAAGAACACCCCGGAGCTGGCCGGCCACCACAAGAGCGCCGGTCTCGACTTCGCGGTGGCGGAGGAGTGCGGCCAGTACGACGAGTGCGGGACCTACGCCCGCGCCTACGACGACCGGGTGCTGGACATCGAGTACACCGACAGCGGCCTGCGCAAGGCCCTGGCCGGCTGGGGCTCGCGGCTCAGCATCGTCCGCCGTGACCTGGACGTCTCCACACCGGGCGAGGCGGGGTACGTGCGCCGCACGGGCTGATGCCTTCAGGGCCGGTCCAGCAGCTCCAGCCCGCGGGTCCACGCGACCCGCCCGGCACCCGTCCCTCGCCGAAGCGGACGCCGAGCCCGCGCAGCCGGGTCAGGCTCTCCTGGTAGGCGGGGTGGGTGGCCAGCGCCTCGCCCACGCTGGGCAGGACAGCGATCGGCACGCCGAGCCCCAGCGCCTCGCACAGGGTGCCGACGGCCAGGGTGTCCGCTATGCCCGCGGCCCACTTGTTGACGGTGTTGAAGGTCGCCGGGGCCACCACGACCGCGTCCGGCGGCGGGAAGGGGCGGGGGTCGGCCGGGGAGCGCCAGGCGGGCGCACGGGACGCCCGGTGCGGGACTCGGTGCCGGGCACGTCGAAGAAGCCGTTCATCGCGGCAGGGGTGGCGATCACGCCCACCTCCCAGCCCCGCTCCTGGGCCTCGGCGATCAGCGTGCCGACGCCGGAGGCGACCCCGGCCGCGCAGACGACGACGTAGAGAAAGGGTTTCCCGGCGAGTTCGGTCACCGGGAAACCCTATAAGTCCAATTGAGCGGCGGTCAGCTCTCGGTGACGGTGATCGCCCCGACCGGGCAGGCGCGGGCCGCCTCCCGGAGCATCGGGCTGCCCGCTCCGTCCTCGGCGCCGGGCAGCAGCGTGCTGTAGCCGTCGTCGTCCTGGGTGAAGACGCTCGGGGCGGCCAGTGTGCACTGGCCCGCGCCGATGCAGAGGTCCTTGTCGATCTCGATGTCGGTGTGCATGGGAGAAGCCTCTTACCAGGTCACGGGGAGTTCCAGCATCCCCTGGATCGTGTCGCCGGGCTTGAAGGGGATCTCCTCGGCCGGGACCGCGAGGCGCAGGCCGGGCAGCCGGGCGAAGAGGGTGCCGAGGGCGATCTCCAGCTCCGCGCGCGCCAGGTTCTGGCCGAGGCACTGGTGGATGCCGAAGCCGAAGGCGACGTGATGGCGGGCGGAGCGGCCGAAGTCGAGGGCGTCGGGGTCGGGGTACACGGAGTCGTCGCGGTTGATCACCGAGGTGGAGAACATCACGCCCTCCCCGGCCCGGATGGTGACCCCCTCGATCTCGATGTCGTCCACGGCCACCCGGAGCAGGCCGTCGGCGATGGACAGCATCCGCATCAGCTCCTCGACGGCCGTGGGCAGCAGCGCGGGGTCGGCGCGCAGCTCGGCCAGCCGGTCGGGGTGCTGGAGCAGGGTGTAGGTGCCCAGCGAGATCATGTTGGCGGTGGTCTCGTGCCCGGCGACCAGCAGGATGACGGCGAGCGAGACGACCTCGGCTCGGTCCAGCGCGCCCTCGCTGAGCTGCTTGTGGACCAGGTCGTCCAGTACTCCCTCGCCCGGCTCGGGGTGGCCGGCCTTGGCGTCGATGAGGCCACCGAGGTAGGTCTCCAGCTCCTTGCGGGCGTTCTGGCTGTCGTCGGCCGTCGGCCCGCGCAGCAGCTTGCGGGACTGCTCCTCGAAGAACTCGTGGTCGGCGTACGGCACCCCGAGCAGGTCGCAGATGACCATGGACGGCACGGGCAGGGCGAAGGCCGACACCAGCTCGGCGCCGGGCCCTTGCTCGATCATCGCGTCCAGGAGGTCGTCGACGATTTTCTGGATGGCGGGCCGGAGGGCTGCGGCGCGTTTGACCGTGAACGACGGGATCATCATCCGCCGCTGGACCTGGTGCTCGGGGTCGTCCAGGCCCAGCAGGGCGACCCGGCGGTCCCGCACGCCCGCGAACCGGGCGGTGGGGATGGGGAACTCGGGGCGGCGCCGGTCGCTGGAGAGCCGGGGGTCGGCGAGCAGCGCGCGGGCCGCGGAGTGCCCGCTGACGGCCCAGACCTCGCGGCCGTCGTACAGGGTGACGCGGGACACGGGCCGGCCCTCGCGCAGCGGGCCGTACCCGGTGGGCGGGTGGTAGGGACAGGTGCGGTCCTGCGGGAAGGCGACGGGATCGGCCGCCTTCGCCGGGCCGGTGGTGTCCGTCAGTTCCGTCATGAATGGACCTCGCAGACGAAGAAGTACCTCGAACCGATCTTCATTAGATGCCCGGGGCACCTATGGGGCGACGGCAAGTTCGGCCAGATCGGTGACCCGTCGGATCTGGCCGAAGAAGCGCGGCCACCGGAGGTGTCCGGACAGCGGAATCCGGTCGTCCGACGCACATCGGTCCTCCCAGTGTCGTCGTGTACGCCCCTTTTCGGCCACCGGCGGCCGGAGACCGGCCGAGAGATCCGGCTATTCACCCGCGTGGCCCAGAGGATGCGCGGTACGGATGATTCCGGCGGCCCCCGGTGTTGCGGTGGAGCGCAGGCGTGAAGCCGTCGGCAGGACGAAACACGACGAAGGGGAGAGCCATGGCTCTTGAAGGCGAGTACGAACCGAGCCCGGAGCAATGGGTACGCGATCAGGTCGAGCTGTACGAGAGCTCCGGCGGGAGGGAGGGGAACACGCTGCTCGACACCGGGCTGCCGGTGATCATCCTGACCACGCGCGGCAACCGCAGCGGCAAGCTCCGCAAGACGCCGCTGATGCGGGTGGAGCACGACGGGAAGTACGCGGTGGTCGCCTCCGTGGGCGGCGCGCCGAAGCACCCGGTCTGGTACTTCAACGTCAAGGCCGACCCGACGGTCGAACTCCAGGACGGCCCGGAGAAGCGGGAGATGCGCGCCCGCGAGGTGAACGGCGACGAGAAGGCCCAGTGGTGGGAGCGGGCCGTCGCGGCCTTCCCGCCCTATGCCGAGTACCAGGAGAAGACCGACCGGGAGATCCCGGTCTTCGTCCTGGAGCCGGCCGGCGCGAGCTGAACGGCCGCCGGGGGGCGGCTCACGTACCTTCCGCGTACGGCGGGTGTGAACCGTCCCCCGGAGGGCACGCGTAGGTCAGGCCCCGCCGCGCTCCCCCGTCGCGGCGGGGCTTTCATGTGCGGCGCGGTCGGTGTGGTCGTGGCCCGTGTGGTCGCGGTCGGTGACGTCGAAAAAGATCTGCCCGGCCTCGGGGAACATCTCGGCGACGGACCGCTTGATACGGACGGCGATCTCCTCGACCTCCTCGCTGTCCATTCCCGGCACCAGGTCGATGCGCGCGGCCACGAGGGCGGAGTCGACGCCGGTCTTCATGGTGAACAGCGCCTCCACGCTGTCGATCTCCGGCTGGGCGCACAGCAGTTCCCGTATCCGCCCGGTCAGCTCGGGGTCGGCGGCCTCGCCGATGAGCTGGTCGCGGGCGTCGCGGCCGAGCCGGTAGGCGACGTAGACCAGCAGGCCGCCGATCAGGATCGACGCGCAGCCCTCCCAGACGGCCTGCCCGGTGAGCATGTGCAGCACCATGCCGATGGCGGCGAAGGTCACACCGAGCACCGCGGTGCCGTCCTCGGCGAGTACGGTGCGCAGCGCGGGGTCCTGGACGTCACCGACGCCCTCGCCCTGCCGGTGCGCCTGGCGCACCGCCCGGATCAGGGACACCCCCTCGGCGACGAAGGCGACGCCGAGCACGACGAGGCCCGCTATGTAGCCGCTGAACTTCTCCTCGGCTCCGCTCCTGATCGCCTCGAAGCCCTGGAAGAAGGAGAAGCAGCCGCCCATCACGAAGATGCCGACCGCCGCCAGCAGGGACCAGAAGAACCGTTCCTTGCCGTAGCCGAAGGGATGGCGGGCGTCCGGCGGCCGGCGGCTGCGGCTCAGCGCGGCCAGCAGGAACACCTCGTTCAGGCTGTCGGCCACGGAGTGCGCGGCCTCCGACAGCAGGGCGGGCGAGCCCGCGAAGATCCCTCCGACGGCCTTGGCCACCGCGATCACCAGGTTCGCGGCGAGTGCCACGAGGACGGTGACGCGGGTGTGTCCGTCGGACTTGGCGGCCTCCTGGCCGTCGCTGTCGCCGGTCGTCGTGTCCGGCTGCTTTTCCGAAGTAGCGCTCACCTGTCGGCAACTGCCCCCGGCGGCGAGGATCACACGGGCCCGGACGGGGGAGGTCGGGGACGGTCCGGGGAGGGAGCGGGCCCGGTGAGGAAGGAGTGTCACATGGCGAAGAAGAGCAAGAACATGAGCAAGATCAAGGCGCCCCTCCTGCACAAACCGGTGGGCTTCGCGCTGAGCTGGGCCGGCGGTGCGCTGGCCGGGCTGGCCTTCCGGAAGGCGTGGATGGTGATCCGGCACGAGGAGGAGGCACCCGACCCGCTGGACCCGGACCGGGGCTGGGGCGAGATCCTGCTGGCGGCCGCGGTGCAGGGCGCGATCTTCGCGGTGGCGCGCAGCGTGGTGGACCGTACGCGCGCCAAGGCGGTCGCGCGCTCCACGGGTACCTGGCCACACCCGAACGCGGCTCCGGCCAAACGCTGAACACCCGGCCGCCAGCGAAGTCGGAGCACCGGGTCGATCACAAGAACACAAATTCGAACGGGCTCCGTCAAACCCGGAGACATATGTCAAGCGAACATGCTCAAATTCCTCCTGTCGAGCTGGTCGCCGCGCGGCGCGGTCCGTCGCGGGCGCGGGTGGGACGGGTGGGAGGTGGTGCCGTCGTGCGGGAGGAACCCACCCCGCTCAGCCGGCATCTGCGGGTGCGTGAGGAGCACGGGCACACCGTGCTGGAGTTACGGGGTGAGATAGACATCGCCTCGGCGGCGGAGATCTCACCCCTGCTGGACCGGCTCACCGGCCGCGAGCGTGTGCGGGTGGTGCTGGATCTGCGCCCCGTGGAGTTCTTCGACTGCTCGGGCCTGCGCCTGGTCAGCCGGGCCCGGCACCGGGTCCTGGAACGCGGCGGCCGTCTCCAGCTGGTCTGCGTGCACCCCCTGACCCTGCGCGTCCTGGCGGTCACGGGCCTGACCCGCGTCCTGCCCCCGCACCCGACTCTGGAGTCCGCGCTGGGGGTCTCGGACAACCCCTAGGAGACAGCCCCTAGGCTTCCGCCGGCTGCTCGAACAGCGCGCTCACCGATTCTCCGTCGTGGATGCGCCGCATCGCCTCCGCCAGCGCCGGGGCGATGGACAGCACCCGGAGCTTGTCGGTGCGCTCGTCCTCGGGGACCGGCACGGTGTTGGTGCAGACGATCTCCAGCACGTCCGGCTGCTCCCCCAGCCGCTTCAGCGCCCCCGCCGCGAACAGGCCGTGGGTGCAGGCGACCCGGATCGAGCGCGGACCCAACTCCCTCAGGCGGTCCAGAAGTTCGAGCACCGTGCTGCCCTTGGCGATCTCGTCGTCCAGCACGATCACGTCCCGGCCGGCGATGTCGCCGATCACCGAGCTGATACTGACCCGGTCGTCCGCGAACCGCTGCTTGGCGCCGGCCGCGACCCTGGCGCCGAGCCGCCGGGCGAAGGCGGCGGCCTCCTTTGCGTTGCCGAGGTCCGGGGAGACGACCGTGGTGCGCGAGAGGTCGTACTGCCGGAAGTGCGCGGCGAGTTCGCGCAGGGCGTGCAGATGGTCGACCGGCACCGAGAAGAAGCCGTGCACCTGCGGGGAGTGCAGGGTCATGGTGAGCACCCGGCTGGCGCCCGCCGCCACCAGCAGATCCGCCACCAGACGGCCGCCGAGCGAGATGCGGGGCGTGTCCTTCTTGTCCGAGCGGGCGTAGGAGTAGTGCGGCATGACGACGGTGATCCGGGCCGCCGAGGCGCCGCGGGCCGCGTCGCACATCATCAGCAGCTCCACCAGGTGCTCCTGCACCGGCCGTACCAGAGGCTGGATCAGGAACACGTCCCGCTCGCGGCAGTTGGCCCGGAGCTGGACCTCCAGGCAGTCGTTGGCGAACCTGCTGACCCGTGCGGGGCTGAGCGTGACGCCCAGGTGCGCGCACACCTCCTCGGCCAGCCGGGGGTGGGCGCTGCCGCTGAAGACGGCGATGTCTCGCACGATCCGCTCCTCGCATGATCGGTACGGGCTGGGCGGCCATGCTACCGGCCGCCCCTCCCCCGTCCCGGACGCCGGGCGTGGCGGGTCTCGTACGGGAGCGGCAGGGGTACGTACGTCAGCGGTAGGGGATGGTCAACTCGATTGCCTGTTCGCTTTGTTGGCGGGCATCCGAGGAGGGGGAAGGGAGAACCGTGGAGAAGACGACTACGGCCGGCAGGACGACTCCGGTCCAGGGGCGGCCCCGGCGGACGCCGCTCTGGGTCAAGGTGCTGGCGGCCATCGCCCTGGTGCTGGTGCTGCTGTTCGCCGGGATACCACTGGCCGTGCTGCCCGGCATCAAGGACCTGTTCGGCACCGAGTCCCGCGACCGCTCGGGCCCGGCGCTGCTCCAGTCCATCCAGGACATGAGCCGCTACCAGGCCGCCTCGGGCAACTTCCAGGTCGTCGTGGACCTGGAGAAGAACGCCAAGTACCTGCCCGACGCGCTGCGCGGCACCCGCACCCTGTACGTCGGCGCGGGCACCGTGGACTCCTACGTGGACCTCGGCAAGGTCGGCGACAAGGACGTGACGGTCAACGACGACCGCACCTCCGCCGTGCTGAGGCTGCCGCACGCCCAGCTCGGCAAGCCCGCGCTGGACCCGGACCGCTCCTACGCCGTCTCCAAGCAGCGCGGCCTGCTGGACCGGCTGGGCGATCTGTTCTCGGACAACCCCAACGGCGAGCAGGCGGTGCAGAAGCTGGCCGTCAAGCACATCGGCGAGGCCGCCCGCGACAGCGAGCTGACCGCGCGCGCCGAATCCAACACCACCGGCATGCTCCAGGGCCTGCTGCGCTCCCTCGGCTTCAAGGACGTACGCGTCTCGTACGGCCCCTGACGCCTTGCCCGGTCAGGCATCACCGGCCGCTTACCGGGCATTCGCTGCTTCTCACGGGGATGTTCACGACTGGAGGACCACCTCATGGCCCGTACCGCCCTACGCCTGCCGACCGTACTGCGCACCCCTTTGCGGCGGGGGCGCGTGGAGAAGACCGAGCCGGTCGCCGAGCCGGAGCCGGCGGTGACGGAGCCGGTGGTGGCGGAGCGCAAGCCGCTGCCGCTGCCGATCCGGCTGCCGATCATGCTGCTCGCGTTCGTGTTCATGGTGGCCTTCGCCATCGCGCTGGCCAAGGTCACGCTGGAGCCGTCGCCCGCCTCGGAGGCACTGACGCACAGCAACCTGCGGCCGGGCAACTCCCTGAAGGCGTACTTCGACTACGGGACGGTCCACGACGCCCTGAAGCAGATCGGCGGCAACGTGCTGCTGGGCGTGCCGTTCGGCGTGCTGGTGCCGGTGCTGGCTCCCCGCGCGCGGGGCATCCTGCAAGTCCTGTTCCTGACCGCGCTGGTGATGCTGATGGTGGAGCTGACCCAGGGCGCGCTGATCACCGGGCGGGCCTTCGACATCGACGACGTCATTCTCAACACCGCGGGTGCGCTGTTGGGCTGGCTGCTGCTGGGGCGCCGGCTGGGGCGGGCGGTGCACGCGCGGCGGCCCAAGGCCGTGCAGGACTGAGCGTCCTGAACCGGTTTGTCCGGTCGGCCGCTCACTGGTCTGTACCAAGCTATTGACGGCCCCGGTCCCGGTCTCTACAACAAGAGGCGTCACTCCCCCCATGTGAAACGGAGAGTCATGGCATCCCCACGCCTGCTCCGCAGATGCCTCCTTGCCGCTCTCTCCGCCGCGCTGGTCGGCGCGGCGGCCGTCGGTCCCGCGAGGGCCGACACGGCCGCCGCCCCGGCCGTCGCGGCCGCGACGTTCTCGGACTCCTTCGACGGCCCGGCGGGCTCCGCCGTCGACGGCTCCAAGTGGACGCTGGAGACCGGAGACAACGTCAACAACCACGAGCGGCAGTACTACACCTCGGGCACCAAGAACGCGGCGCTGGACGGCCAGGGCCACCTGGTCATCACCGCCAAGCGCGAGAACCCGGCGAACTACCAGTGCTGGTACGGAAGTTGCCAGTACACCTCGGCCCGGCTGAACACCTCGGGCAAATTCAACGCGCAGTACGGGCACGTCGAGGCCCGGATGAAGATCCCGCGCGGGCAGGGCATGTGGCCCGCTTTCTGGATGCTGGGCACGCCGGTGAACTGGCCGGACTCGGGTGAGATCGACGTGATGGAGAACGTCGGCTTCGAGCCCTCCACCGTGCACGGCACCATCCACGGCCCCGGCTACTCGGGCTCGGGCGGCATCGGCGCGGGCTACTCGCTGCCGAACGGGCAGGCTTTCGCCGACGCCTTCCACACCTACGCGGTCGACTGGGCGCCTGACTCCATCACCTGGACGGTGGACGGCAATGTCTACCAGCGGCGCACCCCGGCCGACCTGGGCGGCAAGACCTGGGTCTTCAACAAGCCGTTCTTCCTGATCCTGAACCTCGCGGTCGGCGGCTACTGGCCCGGCGACCCGGACGGCTCGACCCAGTTCCCGGCGCAGCTCGTCGTGGACTCGGTGTCGGTGACCACCAGCGGCGGCCCGACGGGCGGCCAGGCCATCCGGGGCCTGGCCGGCAAGTGCGTGGACGTGGCCGCGGCGAACTCCGCCAACGGCACCCCCGTACAGCTCTACGACTGCAACGGCTCGGCGGCCCAGCAGTGGACGGTCGGCTCGGACGGCACGATCCGCGCGCTCGGCAAGTGCCTGGACCTGAAGGACAACGGCACGGCGGACGGTACGCCCCTGCAACTGTGGGACTGCGCGGGCAGCCCCAACCAGAAGTGGGTGGTGTCCTCGGCCAACGACATCGTCAATCCGCAGGCCGACAAGTGCCTGGACGTGACGGGCGCCAACTCGGCCAACGGCACCCGGCTCCAGTTGTGGACCTGCAACGGCACCGCCGCCCAGAAGTGGACGGTGGGCTAGCTACCCCCTGCCTCGGCGGGTACCGCGCACCCGCCAGGTGAACTTGTCGCCGCCGACCCAGCGGACCACGTCCGGGTCGTCCAGGTCGTGGATGACGATGCCGCGGGCGGCGGCGGCCTCCAGCACCCCCGTGATGGACGTGACCTCGCCGATCACCTCGCCGTCGATCTCCATGACCCGGAACGGCGGCGAACCCGGCCTGCCCTCACAGACCCCGAGCACCCGGATGCGCGGATTGGACATGTACGGAGCTGATTGTTCGGTCATGCCTCCGAGCGTAGAACGCGAGCGGCGGGGAAGGCTCGTCCGCACGGGCCGTCCGGGCCGCCACCGTGCGCGGACCGCCCCGGTGGGCAACCCTGGAGGTCCGTGCGGAGCCGGGAGGTGGCCATGGAACCCGTCGCGGCGCTGGACCGGATCGCCTTTCTGCTGGAGCGCTCGCTCGCGCCCACCTACCGGGTGCGGGCCTTCCGCACGGCCGCGCGCGTACTGAAGGACCTTCCCGAGGACGAGATCGCCCGGCGGGTCTCCGCGGGGACGCTCCAGACGCTGAAGGGGATCGGCCCGAAGACCGCGAAGGTGGTCGAGGAGGCCGTGGCCGGGGACACGCCCACCTATCTGCGCTCGCTGGAAGAGGACGCCGGGGGCCCGCTGACGGCGGACGGCGGCGAGGAGCTGCGGGCGCTGCTGCGCGGCGACTGCCACACCCATTCGGACTGGTCGGACGGCGGCAGCCCCATCGAGGAGATGGGCTGGGCGGCGGCCGAGCTGGGCCACGAGTGGACCGCGCTCACCGACCACTCCCCCCGCCTCACCGTGGCCCGCGGCCTCTCCCCCGAGCGGCTG
>NZ_WWKH01000930.1:0-3650 GCF_009865595.1 Streptomyces sp. SID1328
CACGAGCACCCCCACCACCAGGCCGCCCCCTGGCCCGAGGCCCGCGAGACCGCCGCCAGAGCCGCCCGCCGGGCCACACGGCGCCCGCATGTCTCCGTCGCGCTGGGCAACGCGCTCGGCCTGGTCCTCGCCGCCCCCCTGGATGCCCTCACCGACCTTCCCTCCTTCGACACCTCCGCGATGGACGGCTGGGCCGTCGCCGGACCCGGCCCCTGGCAGATCCGCGACGGCGGAGTACTCGCCGGACACGCGCCCCCCGAGCCCCTCACTGACGGCGAGGCGGTCCGGATCGCCACCGGCGCCCGTGTCCCCACCGGCGTCACCGCCGTCCTGCGCAGCGAGCACGGCCGCACCGGGCCCCAGGACCGGCTGCACTCCACCAGCGAGATGAGCCACGGCCAGGACATCCGCCCGCGCGGCCAGGAGTGCCGCCGCGGCGACCAGTTGCTGCCCACCGGCACCCTGGTCACCCCGGCCGTGCTGGGCCTCGCAGCGGCGGCCGGGTACGACACCCTCACCGTGGTCCCCCGCCCGCGCGCCGAAGTCCTCGTCCTCGGCGACGAACTCCTCACCGAGGGACTCCCGCACGACGGGCTGATCCGGGACGCGCTCGGCCCCATGCTGGCGCCCTGGCTGCGCGCGCTGGGCGCCGAGGTCATCGCCGTCCGCAGGCTCGGTGACGACGCCAAGGCGCTGCGCAGGGCGATCACCACCTCCCGAGCAGACCTGATCGTCACCACCGGGGGTACCGCCGCCGGACCCGTGGACCACGTCCACCCCACGCTGGAGCGGATCGGCGCCGAACTCCTCGTCGACGGCGTCGCGGTGCGCCCCGGCCACCCCATGCTGCTGGCCCGTACCAAGGCGGACCAGCACCTCGTCGGGCTGCCCGGCAATCCGCTCGCGGCCGTCTCCGGGCTGCTCACGCTGGCTGAGCCGCTGCTGCGGGCGCTGGCCGCACACCCGGCGCCCGAGCCGTACCGGATGCCGCTGAGGGAAGCGGTGCAGGGGCACGCGCACGACACGCGGCTGGTGCCCGTGGTGCTGCGCGGGGAGCGGGCCGTACCGCTGCGCTACAGCGGGCCCGGCATGCTGCGCGGGGTCGCCACCGCCGACGCGCTGGCCGTCGTCCCGCCGGGCGGGGCGGTACAGGGTGCCGGACTGGAACTGCTGGACCTGCCGTGGGACACGGCCGGAATCGGGGTGTGTTTCACGTGAAACTTCCGGGCCATGACGCCATAGCCCGCCAGGCCGGCGAACATCTGGTGCCTTCGCGGGTGAAGCTGCCGAGGAAGGCGGTGGAACGCCCCATCCGCCAGGTCGCCAAGCGCCTGGTGATGGCGCTGGTGGTGCTGGTGGCCACCGCGTTCGTGGTCTACGCCGACCGCAGCGGGTACCGCGACAACGCCGACGGTCCCGTCGACCTGCTCGACGCGTTCTACTACGCGACGGTCACCCTCTCCACCACCGGATACGGCGACATCACCCCGGTCAGCGACGGTGCCCGGCTCATCAACATCCTCGTCATCACCCCGCTGCGCGTGCTCTTCCTGATCATCCTGGTCGGCACCACGCTGGAGGTCCTCACCGAACGCACCCGTGAGGAATGGCGTCTCAACCGCTGGAGGTCCACCTTGCGCGACCACACCGTGGTCATCGGCTTCGGTACGAAGGGGCGTTCGGCGATCCAGACCGTCTGCGCGACCGGGCTGAAGAAGGAACAGGTCGTCGTGGTCGACCCCAGTTCCAAGGCGATCGAGGCGGCCACGGCCGAGGGATACGCGGGCGTCACCGGGGACGCGACCCGCAGCGAGGTGCTGCGGCGCGCGGAGGTGCACAAGGCGCGGCAGATCATCATCGCCCCCCAGCGCGACGACACCGCCGTGCTGGTCGCCCTGACGGCGCGTCAGCTCAACCGAAGCGCCAAGATCGTGGCCGCCGTCCGCGAGGAGGAGAACGCCCCGCTGCTCAAGCAGTCCGGCGCCGACGCGGTCATCACCAGCTCCGGAGCGGCGGGCCGGCTGCTCGGGCTCTCCGTGCTCAGCCCCGCCGCCGGCATGGTGATGGAGGACCTGATCCAGCAGGGCAGCGGCCTGGACATCGTGGACCGCCCGGTGGTCCGTGCCGAGGTGGGCCGCAGCCCGCGCGAGACGGAGGACCTCGTCGTCAGCGTCGTACGCGGCCACCGTGTCCTCGGTTATGACGACCCGGCCGTCGGGGAGTTGCAGCTCACCGACCGGCTGATCACCATCGTGCGGGCCACCCCCACCGCGCACGTCGCCCCGCACGCGCGTCCGCTGCCGGGCGACTGAGCGGGCCGTCAGGCCTGGGGGCGCGGTCGGGGGGTAGCGTCGCGGGCATGCATGCGATCACGATTTCCGAACCCGGCGGGCCCGAGAACCTGACCTGGACCGAGGTGCCCGATCCGGTGCCCGGCGAGGGCGAGGTGCTGGTCGAGGTGGTGGCCAGCGCCGTCAACCGGGCCGACATCATGCAGCGCCAGGGCCACTACGACCCGCCGCCCGGCGCCTCCGCCTACCCCGGCCTGGAGTGTTCCGGCCGGATCGCCGCCCTCGGCCCCGGTGTCTCCGGCTGGTCCGTGGGCGACGAGGTGTGCGCGCTGCTCGCGGGCGGCGGTTACGCGCAGAAGGTCGTCATCCCGGCCGGGCAACTCCTGCCCGTGCCCGAGGGCATCGACCTGAAGCAGGCGGCGGCGCTGCCCGAGGTGGCCTGCACGGTCTGGTCCAACGTCTTCATGCTGGCCCACCTCCGGCCCGGCGAACTGCTGCTGGTGCACGGCGGTTCCAGCGGCATCGGCACCATGGCGATCCAGCTGGCCAAGGCCATCGGGGCGCGGGTCGCGGTGACCGCCGGGACCAAGGAGAAGCTGGACTTCTGTGCCGAGCTGGGCGCGGACATCCTGATCAACTACCGCGACCAGGACTTCGTCGCCGAGATCGAGCGGGCCACGGACGGCAAGGGCGCCGACGTCATCCTCGACAACATGGGCGCCAAGTACCTGGGCCGCAATGTGGAGACGCTGGCCGTCAACGGGCGCCTGATGATCATCGGGATGCAGGGCGGCACCAAGGGCGAGCTGAACATCGGCCTGCTGCTGGGCAAGCGCGGCGCGGTCAGCGCGACCTCGCTGCGGGCCCGCCCGCTGAGCGAGAAGGCGGCCATCGTGGCGGCGGTACGCGAGCATGTCTGGCCGCTGATCGCGTCGGGCGTCGTCCGTCCCGTCGTGGACCGCGAGGTGCCGATGACGGACGCGGCCGAGGGGCACCGGGTGGTGGAGGACAGCGGCCACATCGGCAAGGTGCTGCTGGTCGCGCCGTAACCTCACTGGGCCTCAGGTACGGCGCATGCGCAGGCCCAGCCGGGCCAGCGCGAGGCCGAGGCCCAGCAGGACCAGGCCGCTGCCCAGGGGGAGGACGCGCGGCGCCCGTGCCGTGGTGCTCTCCCCCTGGCGTACGGCGGCGGGCCGCGAGGCCGGGGCGGAGGTGGCGGCCGGCGTGGGCGCGGCGGGGCTGTCGGCGGTCTCCGGCTCCTCCGGGTAGGCCGCCTCGGGGGTGGCTGGTGTGGTGCTGCCCGTCGGGTCCTGGGCCGGGTCGGGCGGCTCGGGGCGGCCCGGCCGCATCCGCCCCTCC
>NZ_WWKH01000931.1:0-14158 GCF_009865595.1 Streptomyces sp. SID1328
ATAGCTCAGTCGGCAGAGCGTCTCCATGGTAAGGAGAAGGTCAACGGTTCGATTCCGTTTGGGGGCTCAGCGATAAAGGCCCCACCCGTTTCGGGTGGGGCCTTTCGCATGTCCGCAGGTCCGGCCCGCCCGGCGGGGCGGACCGGACGACCTCAGTCTTGCTGAAGCCCCGGAACCCGCATCGCCAGGATGGCCATGTCGTCGGAGGGGGCGTCGGAGGCGAACCGCTCCACCGCGCGCAGCACGCGCGCCGCGACCGCGCCGGCCGTAAGCCCGGTGCAGGTCGTCAGGACATCCGCGAGGCCGTCGTCGCCGAGCATGCGGATGCCCTCGCGGCGTTCGGTGACGCCGTCCGTGACGCAGAGGAGGACGTCGCCGGGGTCCAGGGTGACCGTCTCCTCGTACAGCTCCAGGTCCTCGATGACGCCGAGGAGGGGCTGAGGTTCGGCCGCCGCGGTCACCGTGCCGTCCTGGCGCAGGCGCAGGGGGAGCGGGTGGCCGGCGCAGACCACCTTCAGTTCGGCGCCGCCGTCCTCCTGGGGGCGCAGCTCGCCGTAGAGCAGGGTGAGGAAGCGGCTGCGGTCGCCCTCGTCGAGGATCGCGGAGTTCAGGCGCTCCAGGACCGCCGGGCCGCTGAGACCCTCGCGGGCCAGCAGGCGCAGGGCATGCCGGGCGAGGCCGGTGACGGCGGCCGCGTTGGGGCCGGTGCCGCAGACGTCGCCGATGGCGAAGCCGTACGCGCCGTCGCCGATGGGGAAGAGGTCGTAGAAGTCGCCGCCGACCTCGTTGCCCTCGCCCGCCGCGCGGTAGATGACGTCGACCTCGACGCCGTCGATGGGCGGGAGGCCGGGGGGCAGGAGGCTGCGCTGGAGGGACTGGCTGATGGCCGTGCGCTCCGAGTACAGGCGGGCGTTGTCCAGGGCCAGGGCGGCCCGGCGGGACAGGTCCTCGGCCAGTTCCAGGATTTCCTGGCGGAAGTGTTCGTCGGTGGGCTTGCCGAGGGTCAGCATGCCGATGACGCGGTTGCGGGCCACCAGGGGCAGCACGACGGTCTCGCCGCCGACCGCCGAGGCCGTCGCCAGAGTCGGGCCGATGCTGGAGGCGAGCTGCTGGGTGGGGCCGCCGGAGAGGCCCAGGCTGCGCATGGAGCTGCGCAGGGCGGCCTGGTGGGCGACCTCGCCGGGCAGCGGCCAGACGCGCGCGCCGGGGGTCAGTACCGCGTCGGGCGGCGGGATCTTCGACAGCAAGGACTTGATGCCGTCGATGAACTCCTCGTCCTCGTGCAGGACGTACGAGAGATACGGGTCGGCGGACTGCTCGCTGATCGTGTAGACCGCGCACCAGGTGGCCAGGGTCGGCACGGTCATCTGGGCCATCAGGGCGAGGGTCTGGTCGCGGTCCAGGGTGCCGGCGAGCAGGTCGGACGCCTCGACCAGGAAGCTGAGCGAGCCCCGGCGCAGCCGCTCCAGCTCGCCGAGGCGGGCGGACTCCACGGCCAGCGCGATGCGGTCGGCGGCGAACTGGAGGCGCAGTGCCTCCTCGTTGGAGTACCGGCCCGGTGCCTCGGCCGCGACGCCGAGGGAGCCGGTGAGGCGGCCCTCGACCTTGAGCGGCACGGTGACCACCGAGCGCATGCCGGTGCCCGCCAGGAGCGGCACCGCGGCGCTGGGGATGGCGTTCAGGTCGTCGTGGACGGCGGGCATGCGCGCGGAGCCGTAGCGGCCGGGGCCGGCTTCGACGGGGACGCGGGCGAAGCGCTGGCGGGTGGAGGGCAGGCCGGTGGAGGCGCGGACCTCGAGCTCGGTCTCGTCGTCGGTGGCGAGCAGCAGGAAGGCGGAGTCGCCGTCGAGCATGTCGCGGGCGCGCTCGACGGTGCGCTGAAGGAGTCCGTCCAGGTCGTCGGGGGCGGGGGAGCCGATGAAGACCTCGAAGGGGTCCGCGTTGGGGCCGTCGGAGCCGCTCTGGTCGCCGGTGGGCACGCGGGAGGGGGTCTGGAGCACGGCGCGCTCGTCGTCGCGGACCAGGAGGCAGACGGTGGAGGGCTCGCCGCCAGTGTCCCGGACGCGCAGGTGGGAGGCGTAGACGGGGGAGACGCGGCCGTCGGCGCCCCGGACGCCGTAGCTGCCCTCCCATCGGGAGAGCAGGAGGGCCTCGGCGATGCCGGTGCCGGTACCGGGGGTGTGCGGCCAGGCGGCGAGGTCGGTGAGGGGCTTGCCGACGACCTCGTTCGCCGGGTAGCCGAAGAGTTCCTCGGCGTCCTCGTTCCAGGCGCTGATGCACCCCTTGCGGTCGATCTGGAGGACGGCCACGCGGACCCGGCTGTCGGCCAGCGGGAGCAGCTCGGGCGGGAGGGCCGGTCCGGCGGCGCGGGTGCCGACGTGGCGTTCGGGCAGGTCGAGCTGGAACCAGACGTTCTTGTTCGTGGGGGTGTACTCGACGCCCCAGCGGGTGGCGAGCGCGGCGCACAGTTGCAGGCCGCGGCCGCCCTCGCGGTCGGGGCTGCCCATGACGGCGTGCGCGCTCTGGAGCGGGACCTCGCGCTCGGGGTAGCGGTCGGAGACCTCGATGCGTACGCCGTGGTCGGTGCGCAGGCACAGGACCTCGGCCTCGGTGCCCGCGTGGACCACGGCGTTGGTGACCAGTTCACTGGTGAGCACCACGGCGTCGTCGACGATGTCCGCGAACCCCCAGCCCTGGAGGGTGTCGCGGACGAAGGCGCGGGCGGTCGCGACCGAACGCCCGACGGGCTCGAAGCTGGCGGCCGCGCGGGCGGTGATCACGGAACTCCTTGCTCTGTCGTCGACATGCGTGGCCGGCGGGCCGGCCGGTCCGGACCGCTGCTGCGGGGTCCGCTCGTCCTTCGGCCGTGGCTCCGGGGAAGGTCCCCCCGAGATCAGTCCGGTGGTCATCCTCTGCGGCCGCCCCTCCGATGCCCGTGTCCTACTCGTGCCGCCGCCCAGGCCGGTCGGGCCGGTGCGGCTGGACAGCCGGATGCAAGGTTACTTACCTTCGCCGTCGCAGTGGATGCCGGTCGCCGGTGATTACCCCCCACGGTGTGCGAACCGTGTGCGAAGCTGCCGAACTGTTATGGCCTGGTTCGGCAGGGGTGAAACACTGGGCAGGATTTTGATGAAGGTCGGTTCGGGCTGCGTGCGTTCCGTGCACGAAGGGCAGCAGCCCCAGGACGCGGCCGGGCAGGGCAGTGGCGGTCTACCCCTCCGGGAGGGACACAGTGGAGTCTGGCGCAGCGACGCGGGGCAATAAGACGCGCGCGAAGGGCCGGCCGTCCCCGCGCCGGAGCGGTGGCGTCACCGAGGTGGACACGGCTGCCCTGCACCGGTTGCTCGCCGCGCTGGAATCCATGCGCGACGGGAACTTCCGCAAGCGGCTCACGGTGTCCGGCGACGGTGTGATGTCGGAGATCGCGGCGGTCTTCAACGAGGTGGCCGACCGCAATCTGCATCTGACCGGTGAGCTGGCGCGGGTGCGGCGCACGGTCGGCCGGGAGGGCAAGCTCACCGAGCGGCTGGAGACGGGCGCCTGCGAGGGCTCCTGGGCGGCCGCGGTGGAGAACTCCAACGCGCTGGTCGACGACCTGGTGTGGCCGGTGTCCGAGGTCAGCCGGGTGCTGACGGCGGTCGCGGAGGGCGATCTGTCGCCGCGCATGGACCTGCGCACCGAGGCGCCCGACGGGACCGGGCATCCGCTGCGGGGCGAGTTCCTGAAGGTCGGCCGGACCGTCAACAACCTGGTCGACCAGCTCTCCACCTTCACCGACGAGGTCACGCGGGTGGCCATCGAGGTCGGCACCGACGGCAAGCTCGGCGGGCAGGCGAAGGTGCGGGGCATGTCGGGTTCCTGGAAGGACCTGACGGAGTCCGTCAACACGATGGCGAACCGGCTCACCGCGCAGGTGCGGGACATCGCGCTGGTGACCACGGCGGTCGCGGGCGGCGATCTGTCGCGGAAGGTCACCGTGCAGGTGGCGGGCGAGATGCTGGAGCTGAAGAACACCGTCAACACGATGGTGGAGCAGCTCTCCTCGTTCTCCTCCGAGGTGACGCGGGTGGCCCGCGAGGTGGGTACCGAGGGCATCCTGGGCGGTCAGGCGCAGGTGCCGGGCGTGGCCGGGGTGTGGAAGGAGCTGACCGATTCCGTCAACACGATGGCCGGCAACCTGACCCTTCAGGTGCGCGGGATCTCCCAGGTGACGACGGCCGTGGCCAACGGTGACCTGTCGCAGAAGGTGACCGTGCCCGCGCGGGGCGAGGTGGCGCAGCTCGCCGAGACGATCAACCAGATGACCGAGACGCTGCGGATCTTCGCGGACGAGGTCACGCGTGTGGCCAACGAGGTCGGTGCCGAGGGGCGGCTCGGCGGGCAGGCGAACGTGCCGGGTGCGGCGGGCACCTGGAAGGACCTGACGGACTCCGTGAACACGGTGTTCCGGAACCTCACGACCCAGGTGCGGGACATCGCCGCCGTGACGACGGCCGTGGCCAGCGGTGACCTGTCGCAGAAGGTCACCGTCGACGTGGCGGGCGAGATGCTGGAGCTGAAGAACACCGTCAACGGGATGGTGGACCAGCTCTCGGCGTTCGGTGCCGAGGTGACGCGGGTCGCGCGGGAGATCGGTGTCGAGGGTGAGCTGGGCGGCCAGGCGCAGGTGTCGGGCGCGGCCGGTACCTGGAAGGACCTGACGGACTCGGTCAACACCGCGTTCCGGAACCTCACCGGTCAGGTGCGCAACATCGCCCAGGTGACGACGGCGGTGGCCAACGGCGACCTCTCGCAGAAGGTCACCGTGGACGTCTCCGGTGAGATGCTCCAGCTCAAGAACACCGTGAACACCATGGTGGACCAGCTCTCCAGCTTCGCCGACCAGGTGACGCGGATGGCCCGTGACGTGGGCACCGAGGGCCGCCTCGGCGGTCAGGCACGGGTGGACGGGGTGTCGGGCACCTGGAAGGAGCTGACGGACTCCGTCAACTTCATGGCCGGGAACCTCACCTCCCAGGTGCGCAACATCGCCCAGGTGACGACGGCGGTGGCCAACGGCGACCTCTCGCAGAAGATCGACGTGGACGCGCGCGGCGAGATCCTGGAGCTGAAGAACACCATCAACACGATGGTGGACCAGCTCTCCGCCTTCGCCGACCAGGTGACCCGGGTGGCCCGTGACGTGGGCACCGAGGGCCGGCTCGGCGGCCAGGCGCAGGTGCCGGGCGTGGCCGGGGTCTGGCGGGACCTCACCGACTCGGTGAACGGCATGGCGGGGAACCTCACCGCCCAGGTCCGCAACATCGCCCAGGTCGCCACCGCTGTGGCACGCGGTGACCTCTCCCAGAAGATCACCGTGGACGCGCGCGGGGAGATCCTGGAGCTGAAGAACACGCTGAACACGATGGTGGACCAGCTCTCGTCGTTCGCGCAGGAGGTCACCAGGGTCGCCCGTGAGGTGGGCACGGAGGGCATGCTCGGCGGGCAGGCCGAGGTGCAGGGTGTCTCCGGCACCTGGAAGGACCTCACGCAGTCCGTGAACTTCATGGCCAACAACCTGACGATCCAGGTGCGCAACATCGCCGAGGTCACGACGGCCGTGGCCAAGGGCGACCTGTCGAAGAAGATCACCGTCGACGCCAAGGGCGAGATCCTCGAACTGGTCACCACGGTCAACACGATGGTCGACCAGCTCTCCAGCTTCGCCGAGCAGGTGACGCGGGTGGCCCGTGAGGTGGGCACCGAGGGCATCCTGGGCGGGCAGGCGCACGTACCGGGTGTCACGGGCATCTGGAAGGACCTGAGCAACAACGTCAACCTGATGGCCAACAACCTGACCATGCAGGTGCGGAACATCTCCCAGGTGGCGTCCGCGGTGGCCAACGGCGACCTGACGCGCCAGGTCACCATCGAGGCGCGCGGTGAGGTGGCGCAGCTCGCCGACACCATCAACACCATGGTGAAGACGCTGAGTTCGTTCGCCGACCAGGTCACCAAGGTGGCCCGTGAGGTGGGTACGGACGGCATCCTGGGCGGCCAGGCGCATGTGCCCGGTGTGGCGGGCACCTGGAAGGACCTCACCGAGTCGGTGAACGGGATGGCGTCCAACCTGACCGGCCAGGTGCGCAACATCGCCATGGTCACGACGGCGATCGCCAAGGGCGACCTGACCAAGAAGATCGACATCGACGCGCGGGGCGAGATCCTGGAGCTGAAGACGACGATCAACACGATGGTCGACCAGCTCTCCAGCTTCGCCGAGGAGGTCACCCGCGTCGCCCGCGAGGTGGGCACCGAGGGCCAGCTCGGCGGCCAGGCCCGCGTGCTCGACGTGGACGGCACCTGGCGGGACCTGACCGAGTCGGTGAACGAGATGGCCGGGAACCTGACCCGGCAGGTGCGCGCCATCGCCAAGGTGGCGACCGCGGTGACCCGCGGCGACCTGAACCTGAAGATCGACGTGGACGCGTCCGGGGAGATCCAGGAACTCCAGGACTACATCAACAAGATGATCGCCAACCTGCGCGACACCACGATCGCCAACAAGGAGCAGGACTGGCTCAAGGGCAACCTCGCCCGGATCTCGGCGCTGATGCAGGGACGCCGGGACCTGGAGGACGTCGCCTCGCTGATCATGAGCGAGCTGACCCCGGTGGTCTCCGCGCAGCACGGCGCGTTCTTCCTGACCATGCCGCTGCTGGACGGCCAGGATCTCGCCGGGGACGGCGAGGAGGAGTACGAGCTGCGCATGCTCGGCTCCTACGGCTGCTCCACGGGCGCGATGCCGACCTCGTTCCGGCCCGGTGAGGGGCTGATCGGGACGGCCGCGCAGGAGAAGCGGACGATCCTGGTCAGGGATGTGCCGAGCGGCTACCTGAAGATCTCCTCGGGGCTGGGGGAGGCCCCGCCGGCGCAGGTCATCGTGCTGCCGGTGGTGTTCGAGGGCAATGTGCTGGGAGTGATCGAGCTGGCGTCGTTCACGCCGTTCACGCACATCCAGCGGGACTTCCTCAACCAGATCGCGGAGATGATCGCCACCAGCGTCAACACGATCTCCGTCAACACCAAGACCGAGCAGTTGCTCAAGCAGTCCCAGTTGCTGACCGAGCAGCTCCGGGAGCGCTCGGCCGAGCTGGAGAACCGGCAGAAGGCGCTGCAGTCCTCCAACGCCGAACTGGAGGAGAAGGCCGAGCTGCTGGCCCGGCAGAACCGGGACATCGAGGTGAAGAACACCGAGATCGAGGAGGCCCGGCAGGTCCTGGAGGAACGCGCCGAGCAGCTCGCGGTGTCGATGCGCTACAAGAGCGAGTTCCTCGCCAACATGTCGCACGAGCTGCGTACGCCGCTCAACTCGCTGCTGATCCTGGCCAAGCTGCTCGCCGACAACGCGGAGAGCAACCTGTCCCCGAAGCAGGTCGAGTTCGCCGAGACCATCCACGGCGCCGGGTCCGACCTGCTCCAGCTCATCAACGACATCCTTGACCTGTCCAAGGTGGAGGCCGGCAAGATGGACGTCTCCCCGACGCGGATCGCGCTGGTCCAGCTCGTGGACTACGTGGAGGCGACCTTCCGCCCGCTGACCGCCGAGAAGGGCCTGGACCTTTCGGTGCGGGTCTCCCCGGAGCTGCCCGCGACCCTGCACACCGACGAACAGCGCCTCCTCCAGGTGCTGCGCAACCTGCTGTCCAACGCGGTGAAGTTCACCGACTCCGGCTCGGTGGAGCTGGTGATCCGGCCCGCCGCCACGGACGTGCCGCAGACCATCCGGGAGCAGTTGCTGGAGGCCGGGGCGCTGACCGATCCGGACGCCGATCTGATCGCGTTCTCGGTCACCGACACCGGTATCGGCATCGCGGCCAGCAAGATGCGGGTGATCTTCGAGGCGTTCAAGCAGGCCGACGGCACGACCAGCCGCAAGTACGGCGGCACCGGCCTCGGGCTGTCGATCTCGCGGGAGATCGCCCAGTTGCTCGGCGGTGAGATCCACGCGCAGAGCGAGCCGGGCCGCGGGTCCACGTTCACGCTGTACCTGCCGCTGCACCCGAGCGAACTCCCGCCGCAGGGCTACCAGCAGTCCGTGCCCCCGCTGGAGGCCGGAGAGCTGGTCGCCTCGGAGGCGCACCTGTCGGCGAAGCTGACGGACCCTGGGGCCGAGACGCCTGCCGAGGTGAAGTCGTACCGGGAGACGCAGAACGGGCCCGCCGCGCTCTTCCGGCGGCGGCGCCGGAGCCTGCCGGAGGCCGAGCCGCGGCCGGAGCAGCCGATCACCGTCGAGCAGCCGGAGGACACCGAGCGGCCGGTGCGGGCGGTGCGGGCGGTGCGGTTCGGCGGCGAGAAGGTGCTCATCGTCGACGACGACATCCGCAACGTCTTCGCGCTCACCAGCGTCCTGGAGCAGCAGGGCCTGTCGGTGCTGTACGCCGAGAACGGCCGCGAGGGCATCGAGGTCCTGGAGCAGCACGACGACGTGGCCGTGGTGCTGATGGACATCATGATGCCCGAGATGGACGGGTACGCGACCACGAACGCGATCCGCAGGATGCCGCAGTTCGCCGGGCTGCCGATCATCGCGCTGACCGCGAAGGCGATGAAGGGCGACCGGGAGAAGGCGCTCCAGTCGGGCGCCTCGGACTACGTCACCAAGCCGGTCGACCCCGATCACCTGCTGGGCGTCATGCGACAGTGGATGCGGCCGGAGTGACGGTAGGACAGGACCGGTCACGGGGGCGCGGTGCACAGCGCGGGCCAGGTGTGGGAACCTCGGATTCCGGGAACCTTCCAGGCTCTGCCCGCGTTTGAACTGTGTGCACCGTGACATCGCGGTGACAGGGTGTGGCGACGGGCGGGGTGCGGCTACGATGACCGGCACAAGGACGGGCGGCGAAAGGGAGTCGTCCCCTGGGGCGGCGCCCGGTGTACCGCCGGGGCGAGGAGGGCGGGCCATGGTGCAGAAGGCCAAGATCCTCCTGGTCGATGACCGGCCGGAGAATCTGCTGGCGCTGGAGGCCATCCTCTCTGCGCTCGATCAGACGCTGGTGCGGGCATCTTCCGGGGAGGAAGCGCTCAAAGCACTGCTCACGGACGATTTCGCGGTCATCCTGCTGGATGTCCAGATGCCGGGTATGGACGGCTTCGAGACGGCCGCGCACATCAAGCGGCGGGAGCGGACCCGGGACATCCCGATCATCTTCCTCACCGCGATCAACCACGGCCCGCACCACACCTTCCGGGGATACGCGGCGGGCGCGGTCGACTACATCTCCAAGCCGTTCGACCCGTGGGTGCTGCGCGCCAAGGTCTCGGTGTTCGTCGAGCTGTACATGAAGAACTGCCAGCTGAGGGAGCAGGCGGCGCTGCTGCGGCTCCAGTTGGAGGGCGGACAGAAGGACACGATCGACAGCAAGGAGCCCGCCGGGCTGCTCGCGGAGCTGTCCGCCCGGCTCGCGGCCGTCGAGGAGCAGGCCGAGGCGCTCTCCAAGCAGTTGGACGACGAGTCCGCCGACGCGGCTGCGGTGGCCACGGCCGCGCACCTGGAGCGCAAACTCACCGGTCTGCGCCGGGCGCTGGACGCCCTGGAGCCGGGCGCCGACGGCTCCGCCGTACTCCCTCCGCAGAGTTGACGCCCCGCCGGATCTCCGGCCTTCCATGAGCGGGCGTCAATTCGACGCCCCGCCACGGGCGACACGAACGGGTGAAGCAGTGGGCACACGTGTCCGCTGTCGTCTCCCCCGGTAACCTCGGTCCCATGGCCTCACGTCCCTCCGCAGCCAAGAAGCCGCCCGCCAAGAAGGCGGCCGCGCCCGCGAAGGCTCCGGCGAGGAAGGCGGTCGCCAAGAAGGCCCCGGCCAAGAAGGCGCCGGCCCGCCGGGCTCCGGTCCGCAAGGCACCGCCCAGGCCCGCGCCGAGCCCCACCGGCGGCCTGTACCGACTCGTCCGCGCCCTCTGGCTCGGCATGGCGCACGCGGTCGGCGCCGTCTTCCGGGGCGTAGGGCAGGGCGCGCGCAATCTCGACCCGGCCCACCGCAAGGACGGGATCGCGCTGCTGCTGTTCGCCGTCGCGCTGATCGTCGCCGCCGGCACCTGGGCCGACCTGAGCGGACCCGTCGGTGACCTGGTGGAGATCCTGGTCACCGGCTCCTTCGGCCGTCTCGACCTGCTGGTGCCGATACTGTTCGCGGTCATCGCCGTCCGGTTCATCCGGCACCCCGAGCAGCCGGAGGCCAACGGCCGGATCGTCATCGGCCTGTCCGCCCTCGTCATCGGCGTGCTCGGCCAGGTGCACATCGCCTGCGGCTCGCCCGCGCGGGACGACGGCATGCGGGCCATAAGGGACGCCGGCGGCCTCATCGGCTGGGCGGCCGCCACCCCGCTGACGTACACGATGAGCGAGGTGCTCGCCGTACCCCTGCTGGTGCTGCTCACCGTGTTCGGGCTGCTCGTGGTCACCGCCACCCCGGTCAACCACATTCCGCGCCGGCTGCGCGCCCTCGGCATCCGCCTCGGCGTGCTGCACGACTACGCGGCCGACCTGGACGACGTCGAAGGCTACGACGAGCAGTGGCGCGACGAACCGCCCGCCCGCCCCCGGACCCGCCGGGGCGGCCCGCAGGCGTACGACCCCGAGGCCGCCGAGGGCGAGGCGCTCACCCGGCGCCGCCGCCCCCGCAGGGCCGCGCAGTCCGAGCCGCGCGAGATGGACGCGATCGACGTGGCCTCGGCGGCCAACGCCGCGCTCGACGGCGCCGTGCAGCACGGCATGCCGCCGTCCCCGGTCGTCGCCGACCTCACCCAGGGCGTGAGTGTGGGGGACCGCGAGGAGACCACCCCGGTCCCGGTGCCCTCCGCGGCGCCGTCGTCCAAGCCCGTGCCGGGCAGGAAGAACACCGACTCCGGCGTCCTCGACCTCACCAAGGCGCCCCCCGAGGTGCCCCGCGAGATGCCCGCCCGCGCGGAGCAGCTCCAGCTCTCCGGGGACATCACCTACTCGCTGCCCTCGCTGGACCTGCTGACCCGGGGCGGCCCCGGCAAGGCGCGCAGCGCGGCCAACGACGCCATCGTGGACTCCCTGCGCACGGTGTTCTCCGAGTTCAAGGTGGACGCCGCCGTCACCGGCTTCACCCGGGGCCCGACGGTCACCCGTTACGAGGTCCAGCTCGGCCCGGCCGTGAAGGTCGAGCGGATCACGGCGCTCGCCAAGAACATCGCGTACGCCGTCGCCAGCCCGGACGTGCGGATCATCAGCCCGATCCCCGGCAAGTCGGCGGTCGGCATCGAGATCCCCAACACCGACCGGGAGATGGTCAACCTCGGTGACGTGCTGCGGCTCGCGCAGTCCGCCGAGGACGACGACCCGATGCTGGTGGCGTTCGGCAAGGACGTCGAGGGCGGCTATGTGATGCACTCGCTGGCCAAGATGCCGCACATGCTGGTCGCCGGTGCCACCGGCTCCGGCAAGTCGTCCTGCATCAACTGCCTGATCACCTCGATCATGATGCGGGCGACCCCCGAGGACGTCCGGATGATCCTGGTCGACCCCAAGCGCGTCGAGCTGACCGCCTACGAGGGCATCCCGCACCTGATCACGCCGATCATCACCAACCCCAAGCGGGCAGCCGAGGCCCTGCAGTGGGTGGTGCGCGAGATGGACCTGCGCTACGACGACCTCGCGGCCTACGGCTTCCGGCACATCGACGACTTCAACCGTGCCGTCCGCGAGGGCAAGGTCACCCCGCCCCCGGGCAGCGAGCGCGAGCTGCAGCCGTACCCGTACCTGCTGGTGATCGTGGACGAGCTGGCCGACCTGATGATGGTCGCCCCGCGTGACGTCGAGGACGCGATCGTCCGCATCACCCAGCTCGCCCGCGCCGCCGGCATCCACCTGGTGCTGGCCACCCAGCGGCCCTCGGTGGACGTGGTCACCGGTCTCATCAAGGCCAACGTGCCCTCCCGGCTGGCCTTCGCCACCTCTTCGCTGGCCGACTCCCGCGTCATCCTCGACCAGCCCGGCGCCGAGAAGCTGATCGGCAAGGGCGACGGGCTGTTCCTGCCCATGGGCGCCAGCAAGCCGACCCGTATGCAGGGCGCGTTCGTGACGGAGGAAGAGGTCGCGGTCGTCGTCCAGCACTGCAAGGACCAGATGGCGCCGGTCTTCCGGGACGACGTCACCGTGGGCACCAAGCAGAAGAAGGAGATCGACGAGGACATCGGTGACGACCTCGACCTGCTGTGCCAGGCGGCCGAGCTGGTGGTCTCCACACAGTTCGGGTCGACGTCCATGCTCCAGCGCAAGCTGCGGGTCGGCTTCGCCAAGGCGGGCCGGCTGATGGACCTCATGGAGTCCCGGAACATCGTCGGACCCAGCGAGGGTTCCAAGGCTCGTGACGTTCTCGTGAAGCCTGACGAACTGGACGGCGTGCTCGCCGTGATTCGCGGGGAGTCTGACGGTTAGGGCTTCGGGCCACCCGGCGTGTCGGGACTGCGCCGGGTGGCGGCACGACCGTGATCCACCCGTTAAACATCGGCGGGCAACCGTTTCCCTTTGCAGTACGTCAAGTTGAGCGAGAGCAGGGGTGCAGGTACCGGCCTGGGCCTCCCGCTCCCGTCCGCCGTCGGGCTGACCGCCCCTTCCGATGGCGTACAAGTTCGTTCGCCCGCTTGCCCCACCCTTTCGTACCCCGCCTAGACTGAACGCTCAGCACAGGTGGCTCACACGCTCGAAAGGCGCCCCCGTGTCCATCGGCAGCAACTCCCCCGAAGACGAGCCCCCGTTCACCGACGCCCCCAAGGCCGACGGTCCTTCCGTCGGCACCGCCCTGCGCCAGGCCCGCGTCGCGGCCGGGCTGAGCGCGGACGACGTCAGCAACGCCACCCGCATCCGCCTCGCCATGGTGCACGCCATCGAGGAGGACGACTTCTCCTCCTGCGGCGGCGACGTATACGCGCGCGGCCACATCCGCAACCTGGCCAAGGCGGTCCACCTCGACCCCGCCCCGCTCATCGCGCGGTTCGACGCCGAGCACGGCGGCCGGCCCGCGCCCACCCCGGCGGCCCCCCTGTTCGAGGCGGAACGCATCCGCCCCGAGCGCCGGGGTCCCAACTGGACCGCGGCCATGGTCGCGGCGATCGTCGTCGTCATCGGCTTCGTCGGCTTCACCGCCATCAAGTCGCAGACCGGCGGCGACACGGACACCCAGGCCGTCGAGGGCAACGCCTCGCCGTCCGCCACCAAGTCGGCCGCGCCCACCCCGAAGACGGGGCAGTCCGCCACGCCGAAGTCCGACCCGTCCGACAGCGCCATCGCGGCCGCCCCGCAGGACAAGGTGACCGTCCGGGTCACGGCGCCGGGCGGGCGGAGCTGGATCTCCGCGAAGGACCACAACGGGCGCATGCTGTTCGACGGGCTGCTCAACAAGGGCGAGTCCAAGACCTTCCAGGACAGCACCAAGATCAACCTGATTCTCGGTGACGCCGGGGCGATCGAGCTGTACGTCAACGGCAAGAAGATCGACGACGACTTCCGGCCCGGTGCCGTGGAGCGGCTCACGTACACCAAGGGCGACCCCGAGGTCGGGTGACGCCTTCCGGGCGCCCGGAGCGAGCGGACATCGACGGGGTTGGCCGACAACGGCCAACCCCGTCGACATGGGGTGCGGGACAGACAAAGTAGTCTTGAGCCCATGCCTGAACGCCGTACCGTCGCACTAGTCACTCTCGGCTGCGCCCGTAACGAGGTGGACTCGGAGGAGCTCGCAGGCCGTTTGGAGGCGGACGGCTGGCAGCTTGTCGAGGACGCCGCGGACGCCGATGTCGCCGTGGTCAACACCTGTGGGTTCGTCGAAGCCGCCAAGAAGGACTCGGTCGACGCCCTCCTGGAGGCCAACGACCTCAAGGACCACGGCAGAACCCAGGCCGTCGTGGCGGTGGGCTGCATGGCCGAGCGGTACGGCAAGGAACTGGCCCAGGCGCTGCCCGAGGCCGACGGCGTGCTCGGTTTCGACGACTACGCCGACATCTCCGACCGCCTCCAGACGATCCTGTCCGGCGGGGTCCACGCCGCCCACACCCCGCGCGACCGCCGCAAGCTGCTGCCGATCAGCCCGGCCGAGCGCCAGGAGTCCGCGGCCGCCGTCGCCCTGCCCGGCCACGGCCCGACCGACCT
>NZ_WWKH01000932.1:0-7019 GCF_009865595.1 Streptomyces sp. SID1328
AAGCAGGAGTGGAAGGAGCAGGCCCGGCGCGCCAAGGACGAGAGCCGTCGCGCCCGCGAGGAGGCGCAGCAGGCCCGGCGCCAGGCCCAGGAGGCGCAGTCGCGGGCCAATGCCCGGGCCCAGGAGGAGATGCGCCGTCTCGCGGGCCGGGTCCAGGAGCGGGTGCAGGACCACTTCACCCGCGGCGACTGGCCGACCGGGGTCCGCGAGGGGCTGGCCGAACTGGCGCGGGAGTTCGGCAACTTCGGCGACTTCGGCAAGGAGGACAGCCGGCGGACCGGCACGGCGGGCACCGGGAGCGCCAAGGCCGAGCCGGGCCCGGAGTACTCCGAGACCCCGCCGGACTTCCCGATGGAGTACCAGCCGGCCTGGACCCACGAACCCCCGACCGGCGACCCCGCCCGAGACCTGGACCGTCTGCTGGACCGCTTCCGGGACGACGTCAGGGACGCGGCCCGCGACCACGGCGTCACCGAGGCACAGTTCCAGGACGTCCGCCGCCATCTGTCGACGGCAGCTGCCCATATCGGGGCGATACTCCACGGCCCGAAGGTCTGAGCCCTCGACAGGGGGCTCGGGTCAGCCCGCCTGGGCGGTCCCCTCGCCGTACAGGACCCGACGCAGCGACTCCTGGGTCACGCCGTGGTCGGCGAGCACCTCGGCGGGGACTCCGGGCCGCACGGTGAGGGCGAGCAGGAGGTGCTCGTCGCCGATGCGCCGGTCGCGTCGGCCGACGGCGGCGCGCAGCGCCCCCTCCAGCACCTCCTTGGCGTCCTGCTCGAAGGTCCGGCGGCCCGGCCGGCCGCCCGTGTCACGGCGGTCGCCGGACAGGGCACCGGTGCCGTGGGCCTCCTCGACCCTGGAGACGATCTCCGTGACGTCGATCCCGAGGCCGGCGAGTGCGTCCGCGTCCGCGCGGGTCAGGCCCGCCCGGCGCCGCGCCTCCGCCAGCGCCTCGCGCAGGGAGTCCTTGCGTCCGGCGAGGCCGAGCGCGGCGAAGGCGAAGGAGGCCCGGCTGCCCTCGCGGTCGAGGAGGGCGAGCAGCAGATGTTGGGCGCCGATGGACCGCACGCCCGCCCGTTCCGCGTGCGCGACCGCGCCCTGGACGACCTCACGGGCGTCCTTGGTGAAGCGTTCGAACATCACTGCCTCCCGTATTTCTTGTGCACGGCCTGCCTGCTGACACCCAGCTCGGCGGCGATCTCCTGCCACGACCAGCCCTGATTGCGCGCCCCGCGCACCTGCACCGCCTCCAGCTGCTCCAGCAGCCTGCGCAGTGCGGCCACGGCCCGCAGCCCGACCCGCGGATCGCGGTCACCGGCCCGCTGGGCGAGATCCGTTGCATCCGTCATGATGTCAACCTAGGTTGACATCGCCCGAGGTGTCAACCCAAGTTGACAAGGACGTGCGCGAAAAGGCGGGCCCGGCGCCCGGACCCGCCCGCTCCGCCGAGGAGTTCAGGAGTTGCTCAGCACGATCTTCCCGAAGTGCTCGCCGGACTCCAGCCGTTCGAAGCCCTCGCGGGCGCGGTCCAGCGGGAGGATCTCGTCGATGACGGGACGTACCCCGGTCGTGGCGCAGAAGGCGAGCAGGTCCTCCAGCTCGTCCTTGGTGCCCATGGTGGAGCCGACGACCTTGAGTTCGAGGAAGAAGATCCGGGTCAGCTCGGCGTGCGAGGGGCGGTCGCCGCTGGTGGCGCCGGAGATCACGACGGTACCGCCGGGGCGCAGGGACTTGATGGAGTGCGACCAGGTCGCGGCGCCCACGGTCTCGATGACGGCGTCCACCCGCTGGGGCAGCCGCGCCCCCGGCTCCACGGCCTCGACGGCACCCAGTTCCAGCGCCCGCTTCCGCTTGGCCTCGTCCCGGCTGGTGGCGAAGACCCGCAGCCCGGCGGCCCGGCCGAGCACGATGGCGGCCGTGGCGACGCCCCCGCCGGCGCCCTGGACCAGCACCGAGTCACCGGGCCGCACCCCGGCGTTGGTGAACAGCATCCGGTACGCGGTCAGCCAGGCGGTGGGCAGACAGGCGGCCTCGGCGAAGGAGAGTTCCTTCGGCTTGGGCAGCACGTTCCAGGTGGGGACGGCGACCTGTTCGGCGAAGGTGCCCTGGTAGCGCTCGGTGAGGATGGAGCGGGGCTCGCGGGGGCCGACCCCGTGGCCGCTCTGGCCGATGACGGAGTGCAGGACGACCTCGTTGCCGTCCTCGTCGATCCCGGCGGCATCACAGCCGAGGATCATCGGCAGCCGGTCCTCGGGGAGTCCGACACCCCGCAGGGACCAGAGGTCGTGGTGGTTGAGGGAGGCGGCACGGACGTCGACGGTGCTCCAGCCCGGCCGGGCCTCGGGGGCCGGACGCTCCCCCAACTCCAGGCCGGAGAGCGGCTGGTCACGGTCGATCCGGGCGGCATAGGCGGCGAACATGCCGTCGACGATAGATTCCGCCCCGCCCCGAAGGAACCGCCCGACGGTGTGACACACACCCTCTTGCGCGAGGCCACCCACCGGGTCCGGCAGGGCGAGTCCACGGGACGCACGAACGGCCCCGCCCCCTCAAAGGGGCGAGGCCGTTCCCGGCGAACGCTCGCGCGCAGGCGTCAGCGGCGGGCGACGCCCTCCGCGCGGGCCGCGGCCGCGACGGCGGCCGTGACCGCGGGGGCGACCCGCTCGTCGAACGGGGAGGGGATCACGTAGTCGGCGGAGAGGTCGTCGCCGACGACGGCGGCGAGCGCCTCGGCGGCGGCGATCTTCATGCCCTCGGTGATCCGGGAGGCCCGCACCTGGAGCGCCCCGGCGAAGATGCCGGGGAAGGCGAGCACGTTGTTGATCTGGTTCGGGAAGTCCGAACGCCCGGTGGCGACGACGGCCGCGTACTTGTGCGCGACCTCCGGGTGCACCTCGGGGTTCGGGTTGGCCATGGCGAAGACGAAGGCGCCCTTCGCCATGGAGGCGACCGCCTCCTCGGAGACCGTGCCGCCGGAGACACCGATGAACACGTCGGCGCCGGCCAGCGCGTCCTCCAGCGTGCCGGTGAGCTTGGCCTTGTTGGTGAAAGAGGCCAGCTCCCGCTTGACGTCGGTCAGATCGGTCCGGTCGGCGGAGACGACGCCCTTGCGGTCGGCGACCGCCACGTCCCCGATGCCGGCCTCGATCAGCATCCGGGCGATGGCGACCCCGGCCGCCCCGGCCCCGGAGATGACGACGCGGAGCTGCCCGATCTCGCGCCCGCTGAGCCGGGCCGCGTTGCGCAGCGCCGCCAGCGTGACGACGGCGGTGCCGTGCTGGTCGTCGTGGAAGACCGGGATGTCCAGCCGCTCCTGCAGGCGCCGCTCGATCTCGAAGCAGCGCGGCGCGGAGATGTCCTCCAGGTTCACCCCGCCGAAGGAGGGGGCGAGCCGGACGACGGTCTCCACGATCTCGTCGACTCCGGTGCAGTCGAGGGCGATCGGCACCGCGTCGACCCCGCCGAACTGCTTGAACAGGATCGCCTTGCCCTCCATCACGGGGAGGGACGCCTCGGGACCGATGTCCCCGAGACCGAGCACGGCCGTGCCGTCGGTGACGACGGCGACGACCGAGGACTTCCAGGTGTAGTCGTTGACCAGCTCCGGCGTTTCCGCGATCGCGGTGCACACGCGCGCGACGCCGGGGGTGTACGCGAGGGAAAGGTCTTCCGTGTCCCGGATCGGCACGGTGGCCCGCACGGCCATCTTGCCGCCGCGGTGCAGCGCGAACGCGGGGTCGAAGGAGTCCAGGGGCTCGGCCCCGCCCTCCGGTCCGGCACCGCTGTCGCTGCGAGGATTGACGATCTCCGCTGCCACTTTGTCTTACCCCTTAGGTATGCATGGTTGAGGGTCGACCACTCCGGGTGAGGAGTGGGCGGGCACCGCGCACGGCTCGATTGACGGATACGTACGAGCACATACGCGACGGGCGCGCCGCACACGCGCCCTGAGCCCCGGATGAGGGGTGTAAAGAACCTTCATACCGGACGGACGGGCGGACCACGAGTCCATTAGGCGCAAGGTCACATGTCGCCCCGGAATGCCGCCCGGCCCTCCCACGCCTCCGCGCACCCCTCGCGCAGAGGGCCGGCGGGCGCACCTCAGAGGAACCTCAACCGCCCCGCGAATCCCCTCAATCACCGCACACCGGCCGTCCGGATCGTGAGACCCCCTGCGGATCTTCCGGTGTGAACAGCGTATTTCCGCAGATCATCCGGTGCGAATGGCGGGCGGATGTACCGACCTGATGCGGTTCCCGGTCACCCGTTATCCGATTTTGACATTGTGACGCCCCTGAATGGCGTAGTCCGAATGGCAGGATGCCGTAAACCCACGAGGTCGCGGCACCCGAAGGTGTGTGTTCTCGTCGACCCCGTCGGTACGTCTTCTCTTCCCATCCGCCGGAGGAACCACGATGACCGCAAGCTCCACCCGTCGTACGACCGCACGGTCCCGGATCGCAGCGGCCGGTGCGATCGCGGTCGCAGGCACCCTGCTCCTCACCGGCTGCGGTGACCAGACCAAGGGCAAGGACTCCGGCAGCGCCTCCTCCACCGCGCCCCTCGCCGACCTGCTCCCCTCCGACATACGGGACAAGGGCGAGATCAAGGTCGGTTCCGACATCCACTACGCCCCGGTCGAGTTCAAGGACTCCTCCGGCAAGGTCGTCGGCATCGACCCGGACCTCGCCACCGCCCTCGGCGACCAGCTCGGCGTGAAGTTCAGCTTCGAGGACGGCACGTTCGACGGACTGCTCACCGGTCTGCGTTCCGGCCGGTTCAACATGGCCATGTCCGCCATGACGGACAACAAGAACCGCCAGGAGGGCGTCGACCCCGACACGGGCAAGAAGGTCGGCGAGGGCGTCGACTTCGTCGACTACCTGACGGCCGGCGTCTCCATCTACACGCGCAAGGGCGAGACCAAGGGCATCACCGACTGGTCGGACCTGTGCGGCAAGAAGCTCGCCGTCCAGCGCGGCACGGTCTCCGAGGACCTGGCCAAGCAGGAGACCAAGAAGTGTCCGGCCGGCAAGAAGATCAGCATCGAGCCGTTCGACGACGACCAGCAGTCCCAGACCCGGCTGCGCTCCGGCGGTGTGGACGCCGCCTCCTCCGACTTCCCGGTCGCCGCCTACGCGGTGAAGACCTCCGGCGGCGGCAAGGACTTCGAGGTCGTGGGCGACCAGGTCGAGGCGGCCCCGTACGGCATCGCGGTCGCCAAGAAGGACACGCAGTTGCGTGACGCCTTGAAGGCCGCGCTGAACGCGATCATCAAGAACGGCGAGTACGCGAAGATCCTCCAGAAGTGGGGCGCGCAGGACGGCGCCGTCAAGGAAGCCGCGATCAACAGCGGCAAGTGATCCGCGGAACCTCAGCGGCCACCGAGAGGCAATACCTGTGACTGACATCGAGAAGACGGCCGGGGACAAGAGCGCTCCCCCGGCCGCGCCGGAGGCCATCAAGGCCATCCCGGTCAAGCACTACGGGCGCTACGTGTCCGCCGTCATCGCCATCGCGCTGCTCGCGGCGATCGTGTACGCCTTCAGCCAGGGCAAGATCAACTGGCACGCGATCCCGGACTACTTCTTCGACGACCGCATCCTGACCGGCGTCGGCAAGACCCTGCTGCTGACGGTCCTGTCGATGGTGATCGGCATCGTGGGCGGCATCGTCCTCGCGGTGATGCGGCTGTCGAAGAACCCGGTGACCTCGTCGATCGCCTGGTTCTACATCTGGTTCTTCCGCGGCACCCCGGTGCTGGTGCAGTTGTTCCTGTGGTTCAACCTGGGACTCGTCTTCGAGTACATCAACCTGGGCCCGATCTACAAGAACTACTGGTCGGACTTCATGACGCCGCTGCTGACGGCGCTGCTCGGCCTCGGCCTCAACGAGGCCGCGTACATGGCGGAGATCTGCCGCGCCGGTCTGCTCGCGGTGGACGAGGGCCAGACCGAGGCGTCCCACGCGCTGGGCATGAGCCACGCCAAGACGCTGCGCCGGGTCGTGATCCCGCAGGCGATGCGCGTGATCGTGCCGCCCACGGGCAACGAAGTGATCAACATGCTGAAGACGACCTCGCTCGTGGCGGCCGTCCAGTATCCCGAACTCTTCCGCTACGCCCAGGACATCGGCCAGAACTCCGGTGCCCCGGTGGAGATGTACTTCCTCGCCGCCGCCTGGTACCTGATCATGACCTCGATCCTGAGCGTCGGCCAGTACTACATCGAGCGCTACTACGCCCGAGGCTCCAGCCGACAACTGCCTGCCACTCCCTGGCAGAAGGTGAAGGCGAACATGTTCTCCCTGGGCCGGCCTCGAGGATCGGTGGGGGCATGAGCGACAAGCTGAGCAAGAACGACACCCCGCCGAAGGCGGTCGTGCCGATGGTGAAGTCGGAGGGTGTGCACAAGTCCTTCGGCACGGTGGAGGTCCTCAAGGGCATCGACCTGGAGGTGAAGCCGGGTGAGGTGTTCTGCCTCATCGGCCCCTCCGGCTCCGGCAAGTCGACATTCCTGAGGTGCATCAACCACCTGGAGAAGGTCAACGCCGGCCGCCTGTACGTCGACGGCGAGCTGGTCGGCTACCGCCAGAAGGGCGACAAGCTGTACGAGCTGCGGGACAGCGAGGTCGCGCTGAAGCGCCGGGACATCGGCATGGTCTTCCAGCGCTTCAACCTCTTCCCGCACATGACGGCCGCGGAGAACGTCGCCGAGGCACCCGTGCAGGTCAAGGGCGTCTCCAAGCGGGCGGCGCAGGAGCAGGCGATGCAGCTCCTGGAGCGGGTGGGTCTCGGCGACAAGGCGGGCAACTACCCCTCGCAGCTCTCCGGCGGCCAGCAGCAGCGCGTGGCGATCGCCCGGGCCCTCGCCATGGAGCCCAAGCTGATGCTCTTCGACGAGCCCACGTCGGCGCTCGACCCGGAGCTGGTCGGTGACGTCCTCGACGTCATGCGCGACCTCGCCGAGTCGGGCATGACGATGGTCGTCGTCACCCACGAGATGGGCTTCGCCCGC
>NZ_WWKH01000933.1:0-3907 GCF_009865595.1 Streptomyces sp. SID1328
CGTCGGCCTGTGCCACCAGAGCGGTGAACACCCGCTCCCAGGTGCCGTCGACGGCCCACATCCGCAGCCGGTTGTAGACCCCTCGCCAGTTGCCGTACTTCTCCGGCAGGTGAACCCACTGCGTGCCGGTCTGGAACTTGTAGGCGATCGCATCGATCACCTCCCGGTGATCCCGCCAGCGGCCACCCCGCTTCGGTGTCCGGTCCGGGAGTAACGGCTCGATCCGCGCCCACTGCGCATCAGCCAACGGCACACCCGGACCAACGACCCACTGATCCAAACGAAACTGCCTAGCTGGAGTGAAGGAGAAGGGGTAGGCGGGATGGGCGGCGCGGCGCGGCCGGGGGTCAGGGCACGCGCTCAGCCGGTTGCGTGCCGGCGGCGCCGCCGCACCCCTTGCCCGCCGTCAGTGCGGCGGCGACGCCAGTCGGGGGACGTCTGGATGCGCTGGAGAGCGCTGTCGATCTCCGCGACGCGCTTCGTTCCCCATCGAGGCGAAGACCCACGCCTTCTCCACACATTCTGGCGGACAGCGCCGCCCACAGCGCGACCGGCAGAGGGTGGGTGAATGGACTGGGGGCCGACGGGGGCCGTTTGTCTGAAAACAGTTGTCCTGTGGGGTGGGGTGAGAGTGCGATCCGACGGAGGTCCGTCTCCCGCCGTCGGTGAAAGCACCTGTTCAGGCGGTGAGAAGGCGCGGAGCAGGTCACGCTGTGTACTGATGCTCGGTAGTGGATCAACGGCCGCTAACATCCCGTGCCTGTCCGAAAGGCGAGTTCGTGCTCGTGGCCGGCGACGGCAAAGTGCATCAGCACCAGGGCGCGGTCGCGGATGCCCCTGAGGTTGTCCGGGCAGGTGGCGCTGAGCTTCACCAGGTGCTCCACGAGCAGCGGCGGGGCCTGGTCTGGGCCTGGCCCCGGCCGCGTGTCTCCCCCCTTCCCCTCCATCTCCTGTTGCTTGAGGCGGTTGCGGGCGAGCCTCAGAAGCAAGAGCAGCCGACCGAGCGGCGGCGGTGGTGGTCCCGCCGCAGCTGACCAACGCCCTGCGCGAGGCCGCCGAACTCTGGGAGACCAGCACCCTCGCCAAGGCCGCCTTCGGCGACGAGGTCGTGGCCCACTACCGGAACATGGCGAGCGTCGAACTCGCGGCCTACGACGCCGCGGTCACCGACTGGGAACTTGATTGGCTCGAGGCTGCGCAGCCGCCGCATGGCCCTGCCTCCCCGCCGTGGACCCGACTGACATCAAGATCAGTCTTGATGCCCTCAGGAGACATCCCCATGCGTGGGCGCGGGGACACCGTCATCGGCAGCAACGCGGCCACCTGCCTGCCCTTGTTCGTCGACGGCCTGAACCAGTCGCTGACACGCTCGGCGGAATACACCGTCCTCACCGCCGAAATTCTGCCCCAGCAGGGGCGTGCCGCGCCCGGCCGGTCTGCCCAGAGCAGGTCACCGCCCAGACCTCGGTACGCCTGACCTCGGTCACCGTGCGCGCCCAGGAGATGGGCGCAGCGCGGTCGAACGGCGCTCATCGCTCCCGAACTGACGACCCGCGCCAGCTCGGGCCCGGCCCCGGTCAGGCCCTAACAGTTACCGGCGTGCGCCACCGGCACCCTCATGCCGGTTCCTGTCGTGTGACCGGCTCGCGTCCTCCACCGGGCGCGGGACGGTCGCCGGAGTGCGCCTCGCATGAGGGAGCAACTGGCCACGCAGGCTTTCCGCCCATCCGCCCATCCGCCGCAGGAAGGACGTCGGCAGGAACACGGCGTCGGTGGAAATCATCGCGAGGGAGAAGAACGGCAGTCCCAGGACCACCGCGATCATGGCGTGCTCGGTCATCAGTACGACGAGCAGGACGTTCTTCACCCGTCGGTTGAAGAGTGTGAACGGGAAGGCGACCTGCGCAATCACCGTGCCGTATGTCACCAGCATCACCAGCGTCCCGTGCGTAGACAACAGACCGGCCAGTCCGGGCCAAGGCGAAAAATAGTCCAGGTGCAGCGGGTAGTACACCGCCGTGCCGTCCTGCCAGCGCGACCCCTGGATCTTGTACCAGCCGGCCGTCGCATAGATCAGACACGCCTCAACCATGATCACGAACAGCGCACCATTGTGCACGACGTTCCCGACGGCCCCCAGCAACACCCTCGGCTGAACCCACCGCGCACGCCGCTCCACCACCCAGAACAGTCCCTGGCCCAGCCACACTGTCCACAGGATCGCGGGCACCAGCCACTCGCCCCGCACCTGCCCCGCCACCGTGACCGCGGCCAGCACCGTCCCCAACACACCCCACAGCAGCGGCCCCACCCGGTCCCCCCGCGCACCCGCCGCCCGCGCCCGCCCGGCCCACCGCGCATCCAGCGACCACACCTGCCCACACCGCGTGAACACCAGGTACAGCGCCATCAGATGCAGCACGTTGTCTCCGCCGTCACCCACGAGCACATTGCGGTTCTGCAACGACAGCACACCGACCATGAACAGCACGGACATCGTTCGCGTCCGCCAACCCAGCATCAGCAGCACACTGCACAGCACCGCCAACGCGTAGACGACCTCGAACCACACCTGCCCGCGCCACCACATCAGCGCCGAGAACGCCCCGTTCACCCCGGTCAGCTGCCGAGCAAGACTCCAGCTCCACGGACCGTCCGGGCCGTACAGCTCCTGCCGGTGCGGATACTCACGCAGCAAAAACAGCAGCCACGTCAACGAGATGCCGATGCGGAGGACAGCCGTCTGGTACGGGCCCAGAGCCGCATCGAGCACCCGGCCGATGCTGCTGCGCACCCACGATCCACGATCGGTCACCGCACACCTCCCCCGGCCTCATCAGCCGAAACCATCCACCACGGCAGCAGCCAGTACACGAGCGCGGTCGACACCGGCTCATGGCTCCACTCAGGCGGGGGCACCGTTACCACACGACTGCGAACCTGAACGCGCTGAACGACACCGTTCGGACCGGCCACACCCGCGCGGTCCAGGCGCAGCACGGCGATCCGGCGCACGTACTGCTCGGACAGCGCACCGTTCGGCCCCGGGCGACCTGCCGTGTCATGAGTGACGCTGAAGAAGTCCCAGGCTTGGCGTAGCTCGTTCTGCTCGGTGTGGCTGGGCGCCGGGTTGCCGTCTATGGCCTTGGCATCCTGGGCCGACAGGTCATACCAGCCGGTGGTACGGGACCCGCCATCCGCCGACCGGACCTCGGCACGCACCTGCACCGCGACGTTCTGCTGCAGCGGGTTCGGCGCGAACAGCTTCCAATTCTGTTCGAACTCCGGGGACACCCAGGCACCGACGGCCTTGCCCTGCTGCTTGCTTACCGTGTTCGAGGGCGCGAGGGACAGGAACACCAGGCCCAGGTGCACACACACCACCAGGGCGACGGCCACGAGCACCGACACTGCGACGACCCGGCATGGCGGGGAGAGCGCACCGGCACCCGAGCTGGGCGACGAACCACGGGAACCACGGGGAAGGGCGCGAGAAGGTGTGTGCCCCTCCCCGTGAGAGCCGGCAGGGCGGGCATGGTGATCCGTGCCGGACGAGGGCGCGACCAATTTCGCGGGGTGGGGAGGGCTGGCACTCGAGCCGGCGTCGCGAGGCCCAGGCGCGAACTCCGGGTCTTGGTCATCGTACACGTCTACCTCACCCCGCTCTGCAGCCGTTCGCCTTCCGGCGCGTCCCACGGAGGAATCAGGCACAGTTCGCCGCCCCGCTCTCCGGGCCTACCGCTGCGGCACATGGCCGCGCGGTGAAGAGGCCGGGTCAGCCGGATGAGCCAGATGCCCCACCTCCGGACGTGCCGCCGGAGGATGTGCCGCCCGGCGTGGTGCCGCCGGAGGATGTGCCGCCCGGCGTGGTGCCGCCGGAGGATGTGCCGCCCGGCGTGGTGCCGCC
>NZ_WWKH01000934.1:0-2942 GCF_009865595.1 Streptomyces sp. SID1328
CGGGGCCGGCGCGCGGCGCCGAAACGGGCCTGGGGACGCCGTGCCCAGGAGCCGGCCCGGCAGGAGCCCGAAAACACCCCGGCCCCGGCGGCGTTCGAGCCCGAGGCCACCATGCAGCTCCGGGTCGGCGCCATCCGGCCCGACGAGACGATGCAGCTCAAGATCGTCGCGCTGGACGGCACCCGCCCCGCGCCGAAACCCGAGCCGAAGGCCACCGAGGAGGCCGGCGCCCCCCACCCCTCCCGCGTCCTGGCGCCGCTGCTGACCGTCCTCGGCGTACTGCGCCGTCTCCTCGCCCCGGTCACCGCCAGGCTCGCCCCCTACGCCGTACTCGCCGCGCCGTACGTCCGCAAGCTGCGCCCGGAGTACCCGCGTCCGGGCCGGGAGGACTGGCGGCGCTGGATACCGTCCTGGCGGCAGTGGCTCGCGGGCTGGCTCGCCCTGACCGGCCTCTCCGGCCTCTTCCTGACCGTGGCCTACGCGGCGACCGACGTCCCCACCAACCTCAACTCCTACGCCACCCAGCAGGACAGCGTCTACTTCTGGTCCGACGGCACCCCGATGGCCCGGACCGGCTGGGTGCGCCGGCAGGCGATGCCGCTCAAGGACATCCCGGAGGGCGTGCGCTGGGCGGTGCTGGCGGCGGAGAACGAGAGCTTCTACTCCGACCCCGGCATCTCCGCCAAGGGCATCACCCGCGCCCTGTGGCGCACGGTCGGCCAGGGTGACACCGAGGGCGGCTCCACGATCACCCAGCAGTACGTCAAGAACGTCTATCTGAACCAGGACCAGAACCTCGGCCGCAAGCTCACCGAGGCGATGATCGCCCTCAAGCTCGACAACCGGATGAGCAAGGACAAGATCCTCGAGGGCTACCTCAACACCAGTTGGTTCGGCCGCGGCACCTACGGCATCCAGCGCGCCTCGCAGGCGTACTACGGCAAGGACGTCAGCAAGCTCAACCCCAGCGAGGCCGCCATGCTCGCCTCGCTGCTCAAGGGCGCCGGCCTGTACGACCCCACGCTCAGCGCGGCCAACCACCGCCGGGCGGTGGAGCGGTGGTCGTGGATTCTCGACCGCATGGTCAAGATCGGCAAGCTCTCCCCGGCCGAGCGCGCCAAGTACACCAGGTTCCCCGAGCCGATCAAGACGCTCCAGATCTACGACACCGGCAAGCAGAGCGACTACCTGGTGGAGCTGGCGTCGCAGTACGCCAGGAAGAACGCGCATCTGTCGGACAAGGAGTTCGACCTCGGCGGCTACCAGATCTACACCACCTTCGACCGCAAGCGGGAGAGCGAGCTGACCGACGCGGTCACCAAGGCCCGCGAGGCCGCGCTCAAGAAGGACCCCAAGGCCGCGCGCACCGCGCACTACGGCGCCGCCTCGGTCGCCACCGACGGCCGGATCGTCGCCGTCTACGGCGGCCCCGACCACCGCGAGCAGGGTTACAACGAGTCCAACGCCACTACGGTGCCCGCTGGTTCGGCTTTCACACCCTTCGTCTACGCGGCGGGTCTGGAGCACGGTGTGCACAAGACCCGCGAGGGCCCGGCGACCCCGGTCACCCCGGAGTCGGTGTACAACGGCGACGACGCGGTGCCCGTCACCACCCCCGAGGGCCCCTACTGGGACCGCAGTGGCAAGAAGGTCGCCGCGCACAACGACGGCAAGCGCTCCTACGGACCGGTCTCCCTGCGCCAGGCGCTCGCCCGCTCGGTGAACACGCCGTTCATGCAGCTCGGCATGGACACCGGGCTGGAGAACGTGAAGGCGACCGCGCAGGCGGCCGGGCTGCTGCCGTCCAGCTTCGGCCCGGCGACGCCCAACCTGTCGCTCGGCACCTCAACGCCCAGCACGATCCGCATGGCCAGCGGCTACGCCACCTTCGCGGCGGACGGCCGGCACACCGAGCCGTACTCGGTGCGCCGGGTCACCCGCAACGGCGCCGGTGTCCGCCTCGACGCGCCCGACCGGCGCCGGGCGGTACGCCCCGAGGTCGCCCAGCAGGTCAGCGAGGCCCTCGCGGACAACTTCCGCGCCTTCCACCCCACCCCCGCGGCGACCACCCCCGCCGCCGGAAAGGACGGCACCACCGACAAGGACACCGCGCTGTGGTACACGGGCACCCTCAGGTCGGTGTCGACCGCGATCGTCGTCTACCGCATCGACCTGGGCAAGAGCCTGGAACCGCTGCCGCTGGACGGTCTGGCCGGCACCCGTGAGAACAGCGTGCCGTTCGGAATCTGGTCGCGGGCCATGGGCGTCGGCTGAGCCCCCGCCACCGCCCGGCCCACCCCTTCCCGGCTCCTCAACCCGCAACCCGCCCCGGAGATCGATCCGTATGAAGTCGTCGAGCACAGGCCGCCGTCGCAAGGCACGCACCACCGAGGGCCGCCGCGTGACGCGCCCCGCCGTCCTCGCGCTGGCCGTGCTGCTCGTGCTCGTCTCCACGGTCACGGGGTATCTGCTGCTGGGCCACGAGGACGACACAGCCTCCGCGGTCTCCCCCGCCAAGGAGCCCGGCGCGTCCGCCGAGCCGGAGTGGGACGGGAAGACCAAGGTGCTCGGGGACGGCTCCACCTCCTACACCGGGCCGCAGAAGGGCACGTTGAAGCCCGTACGGCTCAAGCCCGGTGAGAAACCGCCCCAGTTCGTCGTCTTCTCCTGGGACGGTGGCCTGGAGGGCAGCGACCATCTCTTCTCGCACTACCGCCGGCTGGCCAAGCAGTACAACGCCCACATGACGTTCTTCCTCACCGGCATCTACCTGCTGCCGAAGGCCAAGAAGGACCTCTACCACCCGCCGCAGCACTCCCCCGGCGCCGCCGCGATCGACTACGCCACCGACGAGCACATCCGCGAGACCGTGGAGCAGCTGCGCGAGGCGTACGAGGACGGCAACGAGATCGGCACCCACTTCAACGGGCACTTCTGCGGCG
>NZ_WWKH01000935.1:0-10606 GCF_009865595.1 Streptomyces sp. SID1328
TTCGCCGTCGACCAGCAGCCCTACCTCCAGGGTTATTTGGCCGTCGACTCGCTGTGGCTGTACAAGAACAACGGCAACTACAGCGGCGGCGGCGAGCAGCCGGTGCTCACCGGCCCGGCCTTCGTGGACAAGTCCAACGTGGACCGGGTCGCCGAGTTCGCGGCGAAGGGCACCCGCTGATGAGCACCGCCCAGCGGACGGAACCGGCCTCCGGGCCGCCCCCGGTGTCCGGCCCGGTGCGGGGCGCCGGGCGCCCGCTCGCGCTGCGGCTGGTGGCCCGGCCCGAAGTGGGCGTCTTCCTGGGCGCGTTGGCCGTCATGGTGTTCTTCCTCGTCGCGGCGCCGACCCTGCGCCAGGGCGACTCGATGGCCACCGTGCTCTACCAGTGCTCCACCATCGGGCTGATGGCGCTGCCGGTCGCCCTGCTGATGATCGGCGGGGAGTTCGACCTGTCCTCCGGCGTCGCCGTCATCACCTCCGCCCTCACCGCGAGCATGCTCAGCTACCAATGGACAGTGAACGTCTGGACCGGCGTCCTCGTATCCCTGGTCCTCTCCCTGACCGTCGGCGCGTTCAACGGCTGGATGGTGGTGCGCACCGGGCTGCCCAGCTTCCTGGTCACCCTTGGCACCTTCCTGATCCTCCAGGGCGTCAACCTCGCGGTCACCAAGCTGGTCACCGGCAATGTCGCCACCGACGACATCAGCGACATGGACGGCTTCGGGCAGGCCAAGGCGGTCTTCGCGTCCTCGGTCGACATCGGCGGCGTCCAGGTGAAGATCACCGTCTTCTACTGGCTGGCCTTCGCCGCGCTCGCCACCTGGGTGCTGCTGCGCACCAAGTACGGCAACTGGATCTTCGCCGTCGGCGGCAGCAAGGAGAGCGCCCGCGCGGTCGGTGTCCGGGTCGACTTCACCAAGATCACGCTGTTCATGCTGGTGAGCTTCGGCGCGTGGTTCGTCGGGATGCACAACCTGTTCGCCTTCAACACCGTGCAGTCCGGCGAGGGTGTGGGCCAGGAGCTGATCTACATCGCGGCCGCGGTGATCGGTGGCTGTCTGCTCACCGGCGGCTCGGGCTCCGCGATCGGGCCCGTCTTCGGGGCCTTCATGTTCGGCATGGTCAACCAGGGCATCGTCTTCGCGGGCTGGAACCCCGACTGGTTCAAGGCGTTCCTCGGCGTGATGCTGCTCGGCGCCGTCCTGATCAATCTGTGGGTCCAGCGCACGGCGACCCGGAGGTGAGTGAGATGACCGACCAAAGCACCGCCCCGCTGGTGGAGTTGCGCGACGCGGGCAAGTCGTACGGCAATGTACGCGCCCTGCACGGAGTCGACCTGACCGTGCGCGCGGGCCGGGTCACCTGTGTGCTCGGCGACAACGGCGCGGGCAAGTCCACCCTGATCAAAATCATTTCGGGTCTGCACCGGCACACCGAGGGCGAATTCCTGGTGGACGGCGAGGCGGTGCGCTTCGACAGCCCGCGCGACGCCCTCGGCAAGGGCATCGCCGCCGTCTACCAGGACCTCGCCACCATCCCGCTGATGCCGGTCTGGCGGAACTTCTTCCTCGGCTCCGAACTCACCAAGGGGCCCTGGCCGTTGCGCCGACTGGACATCGCCCGGATGAAGGAGACCGCCGACCGCGAACTCCGGGAGATGGGCATCGCCCTGGACGACCTGGAACAGCCCATCGGCACCCTCTCCGGCGGCCAGCGCCAGTGCGTGGCCATCGCCCGCGCCGTCCACTTCGGCGCCCGGGTGCTGATCCTGGACGAGCCGACCGCCGCGCTCGGCGTCAAGCAGTCCGGGGTGGTCCTCAAGTACATCGCCGCCGCCCGCGACCGGGGTCTCGGCGTCATCTTCATCACCCACAACCCCCACCACGCCTACATGGTCGGCGACCACTTCAGCGTCCTGCGCCTCGGCACGCTCGAACTCAGCGCGGCGCGGGGGGACGTCACGCTGGAGGACCTGACCAACCACATGGCGGGCGGGACGGAACTCGCGGCGCTCAAACACGAGCTGGCACAGGTGCGGGGGGTGGACGTGGCGGAGCTGCCGTGACGTCGGCTCATGGGCGGATGAGCGCCTTGAGGACCCGGCGTTCGGCCATGGCCCGGTAGGCGTCGGGCGCCCGGTCCAGGGCGAATCGGCGGTCGAAGACACGGCCGGGGTCGATCGTGCCGTCCAGGACGTCGGGCAGCAGGTGCTCGATGTAGGCGCGGGCGGGGCTCGCCCCGCCGGTCAGGGTGATGTTGCGCCGGAACTCCGTACGCCCGAGGGGCCCTTGCTCGTACTGGGGTACGCCGAGGCGGCTGATCACGCCGCCGTCCAGGACGGTACCGAGGGCGGTGTCCAGGGCCTCACGGGTGCCGACGGCCTCGATCACCTTGCCGACTCCGCCGGTGAGATCGCGGATGCGGGCGACACCCTCCGTGCCGCGCTCGGCGACGACATCGGTGGCGCCGAACTCCGCACCCAGGTCCGTACGTTGTCCGTGACGGCCGGCGAGGACGATCCGTTCGGCGCCCAGCCGCCTGGCGGCGATCACCGCGCAGAGCCCGACCGCGCCGTCCCCGATGACCAGTACCGTGTCACCGCGTCCGACGCCCGCGGTGACCGCGCCGTGGTGTCCGGTGGTCATCACGTCCGAGAGGGCCAGCAGCGAGGGCACCAGGGCGGAGTCGGCGGCCACGGGCAGCTTCACCAGGGTGCCGTCCGTATGGGGGACGCGGACCGCTTCGCCCTGGCCGCCGTCGACGCCGTCGAAGCCGTACCGGCCGCCGTCGCGGCACGAGATGTGCAGGCCCCTGGCGCAGTAGCCGCAGGTGTTGTCGCAGTAGGTGAAGGGGGTGACGACCAGGTCGCCCGCCTTCAGTCCGGTCACCTCCGCGCCGGTCTCCTCGACCACGCCGAGGAACTCGTGGCCCATGGGGCGACCGGTGTCGGTGACGGGCATCGAGCCGTACGGCCACAGGTCGCTGCCGCACACGCACGCGGCGACCGTCCGGACCACGGCGTCGGTGGGCTTGGCGATCTTCGGGTCGGGCCGGTCCTCGACGCGGACGTCTCCGGCTCCGTACATCACTGCTGCACGCATGAGTGCTCCTGGGGGAGGGGGGCTCCACCTTCGCCCGGTCGCCGTCCGGGTGGCAGGGCGGGATCTTCGGGGGTAATGACAGGGCCCCTCTCGTACGCGCCGCGCCGGGGGAGACTGGGGGAATGGCATCAGACAGCGAGAGCGCCGAACTGGGCCGCTTCCTGCGCGCCCGCCGTACCCGGACCAGCCCCCAGCACGTCGGCCTGACCGTCGGCCCCGGCATCCGCCGCACCCCCGGCCTGCGCCGCGAGGAGCTGGCCACGCTCGCCGGCATCAGCATCGACTACTACGTACGCCTGGAACGCGGCAAGGAGACCCGGCCCAGCCCCGCCGTGCTCGACTCGCTGGCGCGTGCTCTGCGCATGGACGACCAGGAGCATCACCACCTGCGCGAACTCGCCGCCCGCGCCGCCCGTTACACCCCCGAGCCGCCGCCCGCACCCAGCCGCACGGTACGCCCGCACCTCAAGCTGCTGCTCGAATCGCTGCGCCCGTACCCGGCCTACGTCATCAGCCGCAGCATGGACCTGCTCGCCTGGAACCCCGGCGGCCTCGCCCTCTACGCGGGCATCGCCGACTGGCCCGCCACGCAGCGCAACCTCGCCCGCTACTTCTTCCTGCACCCCGCGGCCCGCGACCTCTTCACCGACTGGGAGCAGCAGATCGCCGGCTGCGTCTCCCGCCTGCGTGCCGTCGCCGGAACCGCCCCGGACGCCCCCGATCTCACCCGGCTCGTCGGCGAACTCCTCCTCAAGAGCCAGGAGTTCGCCGGTCTGTGGGAGCGCTACGAGGTCACCCGGCGCAAACCCGCCACCAAGACCTTCCACCACCCCCAGGTCGGCACGGTCACCCTCGCCTCCCAGGTCCTGCACGTCGAAGCCACCCCCGGCCAGCGCATCAGCGTCTACACCGCCGAGCCCGGCACCCCCGCACACGACGCCCTCCTCCTGCTCGACATGACCGCGCCCCAGCGCGCGCACGCCTCGTCATGACGGTCGGCACCGAAGAAACCCGGCTGATTGTCATCCGGGGCAACAGCGCCTCGGGCAAGTCCTCGATCGCGGCCGGACTCCGCGAACGCTTCGGCCGCAACCTCGCCGTCGTCGGCCAGGACAACCTCCGCCGCGACGTACTGCGCGAGCACGACCGCCCCGGCGCCGCCAACATCGGCCTGATCGGCCTGACGGCCCGCTACGCGCTGGACGCCGGGTTCCACACGGTCGTCGAGGGCATCCTCTACGCCGACCGCTACGCCGCGATGCTGACGGACCTCGTACGCGAGCACCGGGGCGTCTCCCGCTGCTACTACCTGGACGTGCCGCTCACCGAGACCGTCGCCCGGCACGCGACGAAGAGCGACGCGGCCTGTCTGTCCCGGGTCACCGACGACCACCTGCGCGACTGGTACCGGGAAGGGGACCTGCTCCCCGGCGGACTCGAGACCGTCATCGACGCGAGCAGTGCCCTCGCGGAGACCGTGACGCGGATTATGCGCGAATCCGGGCTGGACCGGATACCGCCCGTCGACCGCTGAGGCTTCAACTCTGCCGCTGCACGGGACCGTTGCCGATCAGGCTCCGCGCGCGGTCCCGTACCGCCTCCGCCACGACCTCGCGGAGCGTGGGGGGCGCCGCGGCGGGCTCGGTCATGGCCCGCCTGGACCCTCAGCCTGTTCGGGCCTCCGTCAGGGTCACCGGCCGGTGCTCGCGGAGGGAAAGCGTGCACGCCTCCGCGATCCAGCCCGCCTCCAGCGCCTCCCCGACCGTGCACGGGGAGGGCCGTGTACCGGCCACCACCTCGGTGAAGGCGGTGAGTTCGGCGCGGTAGGCGTCGGTGAAGCGGTCCATGAAGAAGTCGTGCGGGGTGCCGGAGGGGAAGGTGACGCCGGGCTCCGCCGAGCGGATCGGCAGCCGGTCGTCCAGCCCCACCGCCAGGGAGTCCGCGAACCCGAGAAGCTCCATGCGCACATCGTGACCCCGCGCGTTGTGGCGGGAGTTGGAGACCACCGCGATCGTGCCGTCGTCCAGCGTGAGGACCGCGCTGGTGGTGTCGGCGTCGCCCGCCTCCCCGATGTACGCGGCCCCCCGGTTGCCGCCGACCGCGTACACCTCGGTCACCTCGCGGCCGGTCACCCAGCGGATCATGTCGAAATCGTGCACGGAGCAGTCGCGGAAGATGCCACCGGACGCGGCGACGTACGCGGCGGGCGGTGGCGCCGGGTCCAGCGTGGTGGAGCGCACCGTGTGCAGTTTGCCCAGCTCGCCGGAGCGGACGGCGGCGCGGGCGGCCATGAAGCCGGCGTCGAAACGGCGGTTGAAGCCGATCTGGACCGGCACCCCGCTCTCCCGCACGGAGTCCAGCACCGCCATGCCCTCCGCGATGGTGCGGGCCACCGGCTTCTCGCAGAACACCGGCACCCCCGCGGCGACCCCGGCCCGGATCAGCGCCGGGTGGGCGTCGGTGGCGGCCGCGATCACCAGGCCGTCCACCCCGGCCGCGAGCAGGGCCTCGGGGGAGTCCGCGACCTGGGCCCCGTACCGTTCGGCGGCCGCCTTCGCCGCGTCCGCGACCGGGTCGGCGACGACCAGGGAGGTGACGGCGTCCAGCGCGGACAGGGTCTCGGCGTGGAAGGCGCCGATGCGGCCGAGGCCGAGAATTCCGATACGCATGTGCTCAAGTGCTCCTCGTGTGTGCTGGGACAGGGGCCGCGCTTCAGCTCACCGGCAGGTCGACCCACCCCCGGCTCCCGGCCGACACCTCCATCGCGTCCAGCACACCGGCCGCACGCACCGCGTCCGCGAGCGTGGCGCCGTACGGCTTGCCCTCCGCGACCGAGCGGAGGAAGCGGTACGCCTCGATGACCTTGAGGTCGTCGTACCCCATCGCGTTGGCCGCGCCGGGCTGGAACGCGGCGAACTCGCCGTCGCCCGGGCCGACGTACACCGTGCTCACGGGCTGGTCCTGGTACAAGCCGCCCCGGCTGACGCGGAGTTCGTTCATACGGCGGAAGTCCCAGGACACCGCGCCCGCGGTGCCGTGCACCTCGAAGCCGTAGTTGTTCTGCTCGCCGACCGACACCCGGCACGCCTCCAGTACGCCACGGGCGCCCGAGGCGAAGCGCAGCAGACAGCTCACGTAGTCCTCGTTCTCCACCGGGCCGAGCTCGCCGCCCGCCGCGAGGGTGTGCCCGGCGGTCGCGCCGGTGGGCCGCGAGCGCTCCGGGACGAACACCGCCGTGTCGGCGGCCAGCGACGCGATGTCCCCGAGCAGGAAGTACGCGAGGTCGGCGCCGTGCGAGGCCAGGTCGCCCAGCACCCCGCTGCCGCCCCGACTCCGCTCGTACCGCCAGGTCAGGGCGGAGTCGGGGTGTGCGGCGTAGTCGCTGAGCAGCCGGACGCGGGCGTGGGTGATCCGGCCGAGCCCGCCGGAGGCGATCAGCTCGCGGGCGGACTCGACGGCGGGCGCGTTGCGGTAGTTGAAGCCGACCGCGGCCTGGACACCAGCCGCGGCGACCGCGTCCGCGACCGCGCGGGCGTCCGCGCCGCTCAGCCCGACCGGCTTCTCGATCCAGAGGTGCTTGCCCGCCTCCGCCATGGCGACGCCGATCTCGCGGTGCAGGAAGTTGGGCGCCGTGATGCTGACGGCGCGCACGCGGGGGTCGGCGGCGACCTCGCGCCAGTCGCGGGTGGCGGTGGCGAAGCCGTACTGCGCGGCCGCCTCCTCCGCCAGACCCGGCACCTCCTCGGCGACCGTCACCAGCTCGGGGCGCAGGGGGAGCCGGGGGTAGTGGTGCGGGAGGCGGGCGTACGCCCGGGTGTGCACCCGGCCCATCCAGCCGAAACCGACGACGGCGACACCCAGCGCATCCACGATGACAGCCCTTCTCGGGACCAGATCCACATCTGCCGGGCCCACCTTTGTGCGGACAAATACCGGGTGTCAACCCTGGTGCGCGGCCCCGACCGGTGCATACCGGCGTGCGGGGGCGCGGGGAGCGGGTGATCGTGGGAGTCATGGCTGCTGACCTGACGGCGGAGACCGGCACACCCCGGCCGCGGCGCGACACCCGCGAGTCCGTCCTGTTCGGCGGGGTGTACGGCGCAGTCCTGGCCAGCTCCCTGGTCGCCGCGCTCACCCAGCACGGGCACAGCTCGGCGGCCAGCCGGCGCTACGACGCGCTGTGGGTGCTGGTCACCGCGTTCGCCTCCGCCTTCGCCCACGGCTACGCCCACCACATCGCCGACCGCGGCCCCCGGCGCCGGGGCGAGGTGCTGCGCGCCCTCCGCGACGAGTGGCCGCTCGTCGCGGCCGTCCTGCCGACCGTGTTCCTGCTGGCCGGGGCGGGGTGGGGGTGGTGGCCGCCCGGTGACGTCGAGTACCCCGCCCTCTACCTCAACATCGCCCTCCTCTTCACCCTCGGGGTCCTCACCGCCCGCCGGGCCTCCCGCCGATGGGCCTCCGCCCTCCTCATCGGCCTCGCCGACGCCCTCCTCGGCTTCGTCGTCGTCATCGCCAACGCCCTCATCAAGTGACGGGCACCGGCGCGGGTGCGGTAGGGTTGACCTGCGTGATCACGCGGAACACTCCGCCGGATCACCTCGGGACGTGGCGCAGCTTGGTAGCGCACTTGACTGGGGGTCAAGGGGTCGCAGGTTCAAATCCTGTCGTCCCGACTTTACGAAGTCGCAGGTGAGGGGTCGTTTCAGAGGAAATTTGAAGCGGCCCCTTGATCATTCTTGGGGACCGCTTGGGAACACGTGCATATTGAAGGGGCTGTGGCGCACCTTGACCCGGTCAAGGTGCGCTGCGTGGAGGCTTCGAGCCGGTGGAGGGCGACGCCGGCACGGATCGGCACCGCCGTGATCGAGGACGCCTACGGGCGTGCCAGCCCGTGACGGTCGGCCCAGTCGTTGATCGCCGAGGCCAGCTCCTCGGGGCGGTCCTCCGGGGAGTGGTGGCCGGCCAGGCCGTGGCGGGAGACCTCCAGGCACGCGATGTTCTCCTCGCACCAGGCCACGGTCCCCTGGTCGGTCATCGAGCCCGGTCCCGGCTCGAACGCGGCGAGCAGTTTGGGGACTTCGAGGCTGGCGGCCAACCAGGCGTCGTACCGCTCGATGCGGGCCACGACGTCGGCGGGCTCGGCGTCCAGCGGCATCATGCGCGTCCACGCCAGTACCGGGCGGCGGCTGTGCGGGGTCGGGAAGGGGTGGCGGTAGACCTCCAGGTCGGCAGGGTCGAGCGGGGTGGCGAGTGTGTCCGGGAGCCCCTCGATGAACAGCGACTTCTCCAGGATCATCTCCTCGCCTACCCCCGGGGTGCGTAGGAGAGCGAACAACTTCCGCCCGGCTTCCGGGAATTCGTCGCCGACCAGCGGCTTGATGATGGTCTCCGTGAAGGCGAGGCCGCGGACGGTGCCCGGGAGGCGGGCGGCGCGGTCGAAAGCGAGCGCGCCGCCCCAGTCATGGCCGACGAGGACGGTGTCGGTAAGGCCGAGGGCGTCGAACCACGCGTCGAGGTAGCGGGCGTGGTCGTCGAAGGAGTAGGCGAGGTCGGGCTTGCCGGAGTCACCCATGCCGATGAGGTCGGGGGCCAGAAGGCGGCGGCCGGGCGCGGCCACCCCAGGCAGGACGTTCCGCCACAGGTGGGAGGAGGTGGGGTTGCCGTGAAGGAAGACGAAGGGCAGCCCGTCGGGGTCGCCGGACTCGCGGTAGTAGAGGGTGGAATCGAGGACGGGGAGGGTGGGCATGGCGGTGTCACTCCGCTTTCGATACCGGGGATTCAGAGGTTGAGGTTCAGGACGCGGTCGACGGCGATCTCGGCGACGACCAGGTCCAGCGGGGTGGGCGGGTCCGCGCGGTAGCGGACGGTATAGCGGCGGACCGCCTCGGCCAGGTGAGCGGGGGCATGGGTGACGGCGGCCCGGCCTTCGAGTGTGATCCAGCGGAAGCCGTCCGCCTGACAGAGCGCTCCACGGGCCGCCGGCCCGGCCGCCTTCACGTTCCGGGCCTTGCGGGCCCCCGCCCGGGTGGTCACCCGGACCAGGCCGGCGGCCGCGTCGAAGGTGAAGCGGACGGGGGTGACGTGCGGAGTGCCGTCGGGACGGAGGGTGGTGAGGGTGGCCGTGTGCGGGAGAGTGAGGAACGCTCATGCGACGGACGAAAGTTGGAAGGTGGGGCGGCTCACTTCCTCTTCACGCCCTCGTTCCAGATCAGCTTGGCGATGTTCGGCTTCACGGCCGTGGTGATGACGCCCATGGCGGTACGGACGTACCGCCGCTCCGTCATTTCGCGCAGCATGCTCGCGGCGAGGTCGGCACGGGCGGTGAAGACGCCGTCGGCGCTGGTCTCGGCAGTGTGGTAGTCCGTGACGACGGGGTGCTCGAACAGGCCCGAAGGCCGGACGAAGGTCCAGTCGAGGCCCGTCTGACGGATCACGGCCTCCATACGGCGCATGTCCTCGTGGAGGGTACGGCCGAGACGTCGGTTCACCAGCGGGTCGAGCACATGGTTGAAGAAGTGCGCGCCGGTAGGGCGCCAGTTCGGGTCGGCGATGCTGGAGCTGACGGCGAGCAGCCGCTTGATGCCGTGGCGGGCCATGGCTCCGGTGATGACGGTGGCGCTCGCGGAGTACGTGGTAATGGTCCCCTTGCTGAAGCGCGCGCCCAGCGCGGAGAGGACGGCGTCCGTGCCGTCGATCGCGGCTTCGACAGCCGCCGGGTCGGTGGCGTCGGCGACGGCCACGGCGAGGCCGGGCCGCGCGGACAGGGAGCCGGGTCTGCGGGTCACGGCGACGACCTCGTGGCCGGCGGCCGGGGCCTGTTCGATGAGGCGGCGGCCGGTCGGTCCGTTGGCGCCGAAGACTGCGATACGCACGGTGTCGGGTCATCCCTTCGTGTGGTAGCGGGAACGCCCTTGACTGTGCTGCTCACTCAACGCAGGCTCAATGCTGATGAATAACGCCGTCCCTGCCCCCGCCCGCACCCGAGGCCGCCCCCGCGGCAACCCGCCGACCCGTGAGTCGATCGTCTCGGCGGCCCGTTCGCTGTTCCTGGAGCACGGCTACCGGAGCACCACCCTGCGCGCGGTGGCGGGGGCCGTCGGAGTCGACCCGGCGCTGATCGTGTACCACTTCGGCTCGAAAAAGGGCCTGTTCGCGGACGTGATGCAGTTCCAGTGCGCCAATGCGCTGGCGAGGGACGAGGTCCTCGGCGGCGATCCGGCCACCCTCCCCGACCGCCTGATCGACGCGGTGACCGACCTGTGGGAGGACGCCGACTTCCAGCAGCTCACCCTCCAGGGCGACGAAGCCGCCGAGGTGATCCGCGAATACCTGGAACGCGAGCTGCTGGCCCGGCTTGTTGAATTTCTCGGCGGCCGGGACGCGACCGCCCGCGCCATGGCCGTAGTGACGATCCTCGGCGGCCTCATCTACACCCGCTACCTCAACCCCCTCCCCACCCCCGCCGCCCTCACCCCGTCCGAGATCCGTCACAGCCTGACACCGGC
>NZ_WWKH01000936.1:0-4976 GCF_009865595.1 Streptomyces sp. SID1328
GGCCGCTGTGCCGCGGTCGCCGCAGCGGCGGGCCGCGGCTTCGTCGGCTGCCCGCTCGGCGGCGAACGAGACGTGGCCGGCGACAGCCGTCAGGGCTGGATGGCACCAGCCGGCGAACTGGGCGAGGCAGAGGAAGAGGTGGTGCCTGGCGGCGAGGTGGGCCCGCTCGTGCGCGAGCAGCGCTTCGCGCTCCACGGGCCCCAGGGCGCGCAGCATGCCGGTGGTCACGACGATCCGGTCCGGCCGGGCCGGTCCGCCCGGCAGTGCGAACGCGTCAGGACGGGGGTCGTCCAGGACGCACAGCCCTCCGGCGTCCGGGAGGCCGTGGATGAGGCGACGCACGACGCGCAGGCGCACCACCTCCGACGCCGTCCCGCGCGCCACGCGGACAGCGGCCAAGGAGAGTGCGCCGGCGGCGAGCGCCGATACCCCAAGGACCAGGGGCCGCGGGCCCGCCGTGAGCGGCCGGATCAGCTCCGCGAGTGCGGCTGCGGGAGGAAAGGCCAGGGCCAGTGGCAGTAGCAGGACGCCCAGGCTCGCCACGACTCCCACGGCCAGTGCGGTGGTGGCGCAGGTGATCGTCCACAGCGCGATCTCGGGCCGGACTCTCTGGGTGGTGCGGCGCGCCAGCGGCGCCAGTGCCCACGGCAGGAGGAGGGGGAACAGCAGCAAGGTGATCAACGACCGCCTCCGTCCAGCAGGCGCTTGAGCTCCGCCTCGTCGGCGGCGCTGAGTCCCTCGACGAACCGGGCCAGTACCGTACTGCGGTCGTCGTCCTGGTCCAGTTCCCGGTGCATGCGCTGAGCGGTCAGGCCGTGGGAGTCCTCCAGCGCGAAGTAGAGGAATCCGCGTCGACCCGGACTCCGTCCCACTGCCCCTTTCTCGTGCAGCCGTGCGAGGAGCGTCGCCACCGTGGTGCGGGCCAGCTCCTGAGGTATCGCGGCCCGCACATCGGCGGCCGACTGGGGCTGATCCGCCGCGCACAGAGCCGCCAGCACGCTGGCTTCCAGCTCGCCGGCGGGCCTGCGCTCACCCACTGCGTCCGTCATGGAACCTTCCCTTCCTCCAGGTCGTCTACAGTGAAGTAGACCGACTACAGTCTTGTAGACGCAAGTGGGTCGCTGCCTCGTTCCCGCATGAGGCCCCGGCCCGTCCGTGTCCGGTATACCCGACAGCCGCCATCGAAGGGGCCAGCGCCGATGACGCTCGCGCACCACGCAGCACCCCCGCTCCAACTCGCCGTGAACGTCCTCGACGCCCAGTCCCTGCTCGCCGCCTTCGGCACGCTCGGCATCGCCGTGGTCCTCTTCGCCGAGACCGGTCTGCTGATCGGGTTCGTGCTGCCCGGTGATTCCCTGCTGTTCACGGCCGGTCTGCTGTGCGCCTCGGGCTCCGCCGGAGGGGCGGTCCACCTGTCCCTGGGCTGGGTCCTCGTCGCGGCCGCGGCCGGCGCGCTCACCGGAGCCCAGGCCGGCTATCTGCTTGGCCGCCGGGCCGGCCCGGCCCTGCTCAAGCGTACGAAGTCACGCAAGGTCACTGAGGCCGCCGACAGGGCCGCGGAGATCCTCCAGCGGTACGGACATGCCAAGGCCATCGTGCTCGCCCGCTTCCTCCCGGTCGTGCGGACCGTTCTGAACCCGCTCGCGGGCGTCCTGGCCGTCCCGGCCCGGACCTTCGCCCTCTGGCAGGTCGTCGGTGGGCTGGTGTGGACGGTCGGCCTGGTGCTGGCCGGATACGGCCTCGGCGCGTCGGTCCCGAACGTCGACCGCTATCTGCTGCCGATCATCGCCGTCATCGTCATCGTGTCGCTCATCCCCGTCGGCCTGGAGCTGCTGCGCTCCCGCCGCTCCCGCGGTGCGAACGGGGGTGCCTGATGGAGACCGCGACCACCGCTCAGGCGTATGACGGCTCGGGTATCGACGGCGCGGTCTATGTCGACGTGGTCGACGCCGCGCACCACGCACCGTCCTGGCTGGACGGGCTCGTCTCGGGCTACTCCACCTACGGGCTCGCGCTGTTCGCCTTCCTGATGCTGGTCGGCTGGTGGCAGGCCCGCCACCGGGATACGGCGCAGGCCGTGAAGGCGCTGGCCGCGCCCGTGCTCACCGTGCTGGCGTTCGTCGTCAGCACCCTGCTGAAGCAGGCGGTGCAGGAGAACCGGCCCTGCCAATCCCTGCACGTGATCACGCTGGAGGCGTGTCCGGCTGTCGGCGACTGGTCCTTCCCCAGCAACCACGCCACTCTGGCGGCGGCCGCGGCGGTAGCCCTGTGGTTCGTCAGCGCCCGCCTCGGGGTGATCGCCACGATCGGCGCGTTGGCGATGGCGGCCTCCCGTGTGTGGGTCGGCGCTCACTATCCGCACGACATCGTTGCGGGCCTTGCCGTCGGGGCGCTTGTCGCGGCATTGCTCGCACTGCCCCTCCGCCGGAGCGCCGACGCCCTGGCCGGGCTGCTGATCCGGGGGCGACTGCGTCCGCTCATTGCCTCATGACCGGTGCGGGGGCGTCACGCTTCGCGGACGTCCGAACTCCGGCCCGCCCGTGCGCCGGGCGAGCCGGACCCCAAGACCCTGGGCCCGTGGACCGGCCGGCCGCCTCCGAGGGGACCTGGGGTCCTTCTTCCGGTTCACGCCGGCTCCAGCCGACGGCGCCCCGGCGATCCGGCTTCGGTCGCTGGTAGTCCGGGCGGGACAAATCTCGGTCGCTGAGGGTTGTTTCGCGTCGGAGGCCGACGGGGACTCGCATGGCACGTTGCCGGAGAGCCGAAGCTCCGTCCGGGCGACATCACCGTTCACTCAAAGTGGACCGCCTTCCGTTCACCTCACCGCACGTGAGGAGCACTCATGACAGACACCCCCTCCACCTCCCGCCTCCGGCACGATCCGCTCGTACGCGGCCTGGGCTGGGCCAGTGCGCTCCTGGGTGTGCCCCAGGTCGTCGCCCCGGAGGGCTTCGCCCGCGCCCTGGGCGTGGATGGCACCTTCCGGCATCGCTCGGCCACGACGGCCGTCGGTGTGCGCGAGCTGGCGGCGGCGGCCGGCCTGCTGGGACGGCCGCATCCAGCCTGGCTCTGGACCCGCGTCGGCGGCGACGTCATGGATCTGACGATGCTGACCCGGGCCCTGAAGAACCACGACGGCCGTGGCCTCAGCCGCACCGTCGCCGCGACCGCCGCGGTCACCGCCCTCACAGCCACGGACGTCTACGCGGCCGTGACCCGCACCCGTAGGAGCACCCCCATGGAACTGACCGGGGCCACCACCGTCGCCCGGCCCCCGGATGAGGTCTACGACCTCTGGAGGGACCTGGAGCGGCTGCCGGACTTCATGGCGCACCTGGAGGAGGTGCGCGCCACGGGCCCGGGTATCACTCACTGGCGGGCCACCGCGCCGTTCGGCAAGACGGTCGAATGGGATGCCGAGACCACGCAGGAAGTCGCCGGCCGGCTGATCGCCTGGCGGTCGGTGGAGGGCGCCGACATCGACAACTCCGGCGAGGTCCGCTTCGTGCCCGCCCCCGGCGGCCGGGGCACGGAGATCCGGGTGACCCTGCGCTACGACCTGCCCGGCGGCGCGCTGGGCCAGGCCGCGGCGCGCTACTTCGGCGAAGAACCGCACCAGCAGCTGGACGACGACCTGCGCCGCTTCAAGCAGATCGCGGAGACCGGCGAGGTCATCCGCTCCGAGGGCGCACCCGGCGGCAAGCGTGCCCGCGGCGAGTTCCCGCAGCACCCGGCCCGACCGCTGACCGAGGCCGAACTCAAGGAGGCTCTGGCATGAAGGCGAACTGCTGGACCGGACGCAACTCCGTCGAGGTGCAGGACGTCCCGGACCCGTCGATCCTCAACAGCCGCGACGCCATCGTGAAGATCACCTCGACGGCGATCTGCGGCTCCGATCTCCATCTGCTCGACGGCTATGTCCCCACCATGGAAAAGGGCGACATCATGGGCCACGAGTTCATGGGAGAGATCATCGAGGTCGGCCCCGGCGTCAGCGACAAACTGCGCGTCGGCGACCGGGTCGTCGTGCCCTTCCCCATCGCGTGCGGCGCCTGCTCGGCCTGCCACGCGAAGCTGTACTCGTGCTGCGAGAACACGAACCCGAACGCCGGCATCTCGGAGAAGCTCTTCGGCCACCCCACCGCCGGGATCTACGGCTACTCCCATCTCACCGGCGGCTTCGCCGGCGGCCAGGCCGAGTACGCCCGCGTGGTGCTCGCCGACGCCAACGTCCTGAAGATCGGGCCGGAACTCACCGACGAGCAGGTGCTGTTCCTGTCCGACATCCTGCCGACCGGGTACATGGGCGCCGAGATGTGCGACATCCAGGAAGGTGACGTCGTCGCCGTCTGGGGTGCCGGTCCGGTCGGCCAGTTCGCCATGGACAGCGCCCGGGTCCTGGGCGCGGAGAAGGTCATCGCGATCGACAAGGAGCCCTACCGGCTCGACATGGCCGCCGCCCAGGGCTACACCACCATCAACTTCGAGGACACCGACGTACGCTCGGCGCTGCTCGAACTCACCGCCGGCCGGGGCCCCGACAAGTGCATCGACGCGGTCGGCCTGGAGGCCACCCACGGTGCCTCCCACATCCATCTCTACGACCGCGCCAAGCAAGCGGTCCGCTCCGAGACGGACCGGCCGCACGCCCTGCGCCAGGCCATCCTGTCCTGCCGCAGCGGCGGCGTGGTGTCGGTCATCGGCGTCTACGGCGGGATGATCGACAAGTTCCCGGCGGGTGCCTGGATGAACAGGTCCCTGACCCTGCGCACCGGGCAGTGCCACGTGCAGAGGTACATGAAGCAGCTGCTCGGTCTCATCGAGCAGGGCAAGATCGACCCCACCCGGATCATCACCCACCGGCTCCCCCTGTCCGAGGCACCGACCGGCTACGACCTGTTCAAGCACAAGAAGGACGGCTGCGAGAAGGTCGTCCTGTCGCCATGAGGGCCGCGCCGATGAACCGCGGCGCCATG
>NZ_WWKH01000937.1:0-6174 GCF_009865595.1 Streptomyces sp. SID1328
CTTGCCGCCGCGGTCGCGGGCCCAGCGGGCGAGCTGGGCGACGCGCTTGACCACGAACTGGGTGTCGAGGATGCCGAGCATGCCCGCGAGGTCGACAGCGACCTCGTGCTGGGCGCCGCTGTTCTTGATCCGGGCGACGACCGGCGCGGCCTCGTCCAGGGCGGCGGCGCGGCCGGCCGGGGTGTCGAGGTCGTAGCGGGCGACGATCTGGCGCAGCGCGAACTCGAAGAGCGGGGTGCGGGGCTGGACCAGGTCGGCGACGGCCTCGTCGCCCTTGGCGAGGCGGAGTTCGCAGGGGTCCATGCCGTCGGGGGCGATGGCGATGTAGGTCTCGGCGGCGAACTTCTGGTCGTCCTCGAAGGCGCGCAGCGCGGCCTTCTGTCCGGCCGCGTCGCCGTCGAAGGTGAAGATCACGCGGGCCGAGCCGTTGTCCATCAGCAGCCGGCGCAGGATCTTGATGTGGTCGCCGCCGAAGGCGGTGCCGCAGGTGGCGATGGCGGTGGTGACCCCGGCGAGGTGGCAGGCCATGACGTCGGTGTAGCCCTCGACGACGACGGCCCGGCTGGACTTGGCGATGTGCTGCTTGGCCAGGTCGATGCCGTACAGGACCTGGGACTTCTTGTAGATCGCGGTGTCGGGGGTGTTGAGGTACTTGGGCCCGTTGTCGGACTCGTAGAGCTTGCGGGCGCCGAAGCCGACGACCTCGCCGCCGATGTCCCGGATGGGCCACATCAGGCGGCCCCGGAAGCGGTCGATGGGGCCGCGGCGGCCGTCCTGGGCGAGGCCGGAGAGGATCAGTTCCTTGTCGCTGAAGCCCTTGCCGCGCAGGTAGCGGGTGAGGTGGTCCCAGCCCTGGGGGCTGTAGCCGACGCCGAAGTGGACGGCGGCGGCCTGGTCGAAGCCGCGCTCGGCGAGGAAGACCCGGCCGGTGTCGGCCTCGGGGCTGGTGGCGAGCTGCTCGGCGTACCACTGGGCGGCGATCTTGTGGGCCTCGACCAGGCGGATGCGCTCCCCGCGCTGGTGGGCGGGGTTGTAGCCGCCCTCCTCGTAACGCAGGGTGATGCCGGCCTGGCCGGCCAGGCGCTCGACGGCCTCGGAGAAGGAGAGGTGGTCCACCTTCATCACGAAGGTGATGGTGTCGCCGCCCTCCTGGCAGCCGAAGCAGTGGAAGAGTCCCTTGCTCGGGCTGACCTGGAAGGACGGCGACTTCTCGTCGTGGAAGGGGCAGAGGCCCTTGAGGTTGCCGCCGCCCGCGTTGCGCAGCTGGAGGTACTCGGAGACCACGGCGTCGATCGGGACCGCGTCCCGTACCGCCTTCACGTCCTCGTCGTTGATCCGTCCTGCCACGGATGAATTCTACGGGGGTCCGGGGACACTCCCCGCGCGCCCGGTGTTCAGCTCACCAGCTCCGCGAGCGGGACGTGCGGGTCGGCGAGGGCCTCCACGTCCACCACGGCGTCGGAACGGACGAGGCGCTGGATGTGTTCTGTGACGTCCCACACGTTCACGTTCATCCCGGCGAGCACCCGGCCCTCGCGCACCCAGAAGGCGATGAACTCGCGCTTGCCCGCGTCGCCCCGGATGACGACCTGGTCGTAGGAGCCGGGGGGTGCCCAGCCGCTGTACTCCATGCCGAGGTCGTACTGGTCGGAGAAGAAGTAGGGCACGCGGTCGTAGGTGACGTCCTGGCCGAGCATCGCGCGGGCCGCTGCCTGGCCGCCGCTGCGGGCGTTGGCCCAGTGCTCCACCCGCAGCCGGCCGCCGAGGAGCGGGAAGTTCGCCACGTCACCGGCGGCGTGGATGTCGGGGTCGGAGGTGCGCAGGCGCTCGTCCACCACGATGCCGCCGCCCACGGCCGGGTCGGCCAGTTCCAGGCCGGCCGCCTCGGCGAGGCCCGTGCGGGGAGCGGCGCCGATGGCGGCGAGCACGTCGTGCGCGGGGTGCTCCTCGCCGTCGTCGGTGCGGGCGGCGAGGACCATGCCGTCCTGGCCGATGATCTCGGTGAGCCGGACCCCGAAGTGGAAGCGGACGCCGTGCTCGCGGTGCAGCTCGGCGAAGAGGTTGCCGAGCTCCGGGCCGAGGGCGCCGTACAGCGGGGCGGGCTGCGGCTCGATCACGGTGACCTCGGCGCCGTACTGGCGGGCGGCCGCGGCGACCTCCAGGCCGATCCAGCCGGCGCCCGCGATCACCAGGTGGCCGTTGTCCCGGCCGAGGGCGGCCAGCACGCCCTTGAGGCGCTCGGCGTGGGCGAGGCGGCGCAGGTGGTGGACGCCCGCGAGGTCGGTGCCGGGGACGTCGAGGCGGCGGGGTTCGGCACCGGTGACGAGCAGCAGCTTGTCGTAGCGGATCAGGGTGCCGTCGTCGCCGAGGCGGACGGTCTTGGCCGCGCGGTCGACGGCGTCGACGGTCTGGCCGAGGTGCAGCTCGATGTCGTTGCGCGCGTACCAGGCGGGCTCGTGGACGAAGACGCTGTCGCGCTCCTCCTTGCCGAGCAGGTGGCCCTTGGACAGCGGCGGACGCTCGTAGGGGTGGTCCAGCTCGTCGCAGATCAGTATCACGCGGCCGGTGAACCCCTCCGCGCGGAGCGTCTCGGCCGCTTTCGCTCCGGCGAGCCCGCCTCCGACGATGACGAACGTCTGATCCGCGTCGACCACTTGATGCCTCCTCGTAACGATGCCGCCTTCAGGCGAGCGTCCCGCACGCGGCGTGGTGCGGGAAGAGGGGATGGCCGGAAACGGGCCACCCCCCGTCATTTACCCGCTACATATGCCCGGTGAGCCTGGCGTGCAGCGTGCGGGCGGACGCGTCGGTCAGCGAGGCGATCTGGTCGACGATCACCCGCTTGCGCGCGTGGTCGCTCTCCGCCTCGTCGAACAGCGCCCTGAACTGCGGTTCCAGCCCCTCCGGCGCACGCAGGGTGAGCGCCTCGGCCAGCTCGGCCACGACGATGCGCTGATCGGCGCGGAGCAGTTCCTGCTCGGCCCGCTGCATCACGTACCGGTCCGCGACCGCCTTGAGCACCGCGCACTCCATGCGCGCCTCGCGGGGTACGACGAGTTCGGCGCCGTACCTCGTGAGGCGGCCGGGGCCGTGGGCGGCGCGGGTGGCGGTCTCGGCGGCGAGACAGAAGCGGCCGATCAGCTGGCTGGTGGCGTCCTTGAGCCGGGACTGGGCGACCGCGGTGCCGTCGTAGCCGTGCGGCCACCACTCCTGGTCCAGGAGCCGGTCGAGGGCCTCGGCGAGTTCGGCGGGGTCCGTGCCGGCGGGGACGTAGCGGCCGATGGCGACCTCGAAGACCGCCTCCCGTTCGGGGTCGGCGTGCAGGCAGTCGGGGTCGACGTGGCCGGCGTGCAGGCCGTCCTCGACGTCGTGCACCGAGTACGCGACGTCGTCCGACCAGTCCATGACCTGCGCCTCGAAGCAGGTGCGGGTGCCGGGGGCCTCCTTGCGCACCCAGTCGAAGACGGGGCGGTCGTCGTCGTAGACGCCGAACTTCGGGGACGCCGGGTCGGTGGGGTGGGCGCCGCGCGGCCAGGGGTACTTGGTCGCGGCGTCCAGGGTGGCGCGGGTGAGGTTGAGGCCGACGGAGCCCTCGGGGGTGAAGCGCTTGGGCTCGATGCGGGTGAGGAGCCTGAGGGACTGGGCGTTGCCCTCGAAGCCGCCGATGTCGTCCGCGAACTCGTTCAGCGCCTGTTCGCCGTTGTGCCCGAAGGGGGGATGGCCGAGATCGTGTGCGAGGCAGGCGGCTTCGACGAGGTCGGGGTCGCAGCCGAGGGCCGCGCCCAGCTCGCGGCCGACCTGGGCGCACTCCAGGGAGTGGGTGAGGCGGGTGCGGGGGGTGGCGTCCCATGCCGGGGTGCGGGTGCCGGGCGTGACGACCTGGGTCTTGCCGGCGAGGCGGCGCAGCGCGGCGGAGTGCAGGATGCGGGCGCGGTCGCGCTGGAAGGCGGTGCGGCCGGGGCGTTTGTCGGGTTCGGGTGCCCAGCGTTCGACGGAGGTCGGGTCGTAGGCCGAGGGGTGTGCGGTGCCTTCCATGCCATGACAGTAAGCGCCGGTACGGACATCGCGCGGCAGGGGTGACGGGATTGTGGCGTTCTGCGGGGGCGGAGTGAACCGCACGGCCGCGATTCACGTCCTCCGGCACGGGACCGGACACAGGGGGCGGGATGGGGATCGGCCGACCGAGGCTGCCGCGCACGGTGCGGGGGCGCCGACGGCTGGTGCGGGGCGTGGTCGCGGGGTGCGTGCTCGCCCTGCTGCCGTCGACCTGGCTGTACGCCTCCACGGCGGACCGGCTGCGCACGGCGGCGGACGTGCCGCGCACCGAGGTGGCGGTCGTCTTCGGCGCGGGCCTGTGGAACGGCGGCCCGTCCCCGTACCTCGCCCACCGCCTTGACGCGGCCGCCCGCCTGTACCGCGCCGGCCGCGTCAAGGCGGTCCTGGTGACAGGCGACAACAGCCGCGAGGACTACGACGAACCGAGCGCCATGCGCACCTACCTCAGCCGCCACGGCGTCCCCGCCGAACGCATCGTCAGCGACTACGCGGGCTTCGACACCTGGGACTCCTGCGTCCGCGCCCGCCGCGTCTTCGGCGTCCACCGGGCGATTCTGATCAGCCAGACCTTCCACATCCGCCGCGCGGTTGCCCTCTGCGAGGCGGCGGGCGTCTCGTCGTACGGCCTCGGTGTGGAGGACCGGCACGACGCCACCTGGTACTACGGCGGCACGCGGGAGGTCTTCGCGGCGGGCAAGGCGGCGCTGGACGCGGCCTTCCGCCCATCCCCGCAGTTCCTGGGGCCACGGGAGCGGGGCATTCAGCGGGCGTTGGCGAGCGCCCCTTAGGCCGCCGGTCCCCTCAGGGATCTCCACGCGTCGTCACGGCCCGTAGGGGATCTCCACGAGAACGCCATCAGGCCCCCCGACGGCGCTATGGACATGACATGTCATGCCCTCTTAAATCTCTAGGACATCAGCGCCACCCCCACGCCTCCTAGGCGCCTCACCCAAGGAGACCGATGAGCCGGATACGGCAGCACGTCCGCGGGTCCCGTCGTATTGCCACCGCCACTGCCGCCGCCGCTGCGGCGACGTTGCTGGTCACCGCCCTCTCCCCTGCCGCCCGGGCCGACACAGGGCCGAAACGGGCGACCACGCTCGCGGACGCGGCCTCCCTTCTCGTCTCGCATGCCGCGAGCCTCGGCCTCACCTCCGACCAGGGCACCAGCGTCCGGGACGTGATCGTCGACAAGGACGGTACGCAGCACGTCCGTTACGACCGCACCTATCGCCATCTCCCCGTGCTCGGCGGGGACTTCGTGGTGCACCTGAACTCCGGCGGCGGTTACCGCGGCGCCGACCGCGCCACCCGCACCGCGCTCGAACTGCCCACCGTCACCCCGAAGCTGACCGGCGCGAAGGCGGCCGGGATCGCGGTGGACGCGCTGCGGTCCGCCAGCCCCCGGAAGCTGACGCGGGCGAAGGCCAAGCCGGAGCTGGTCGTCGACGCCCTGCACGGCAGGCCGAGACTGGCCTGGCGGACCAACGCGGTCGGCCTGGACACCCTGGGCAACCCGGTGGGCCGTACCGTGCTGACCGACGCCCGCACCGGCGCCCGGATCGACGCCTGGGACAGCATCGAGACGGCGGCGGGCGACGGCAAGTCGCTGTACAGCGGCACGGTTCCGCTGGAGACGACCCAGTCGGGCTCGGCGTACCAGCTCAAGGACGCCACCCGCGGCAACACGTACACCGGTGACGCGGCCAACAAGACCGACCTGTGCATCCTCGGGATCTGCCTGAGCCGCGCTCCCTCGACGGTGTTCACCGACGCCGACAACCACTGGGGCACCGGCGCCACCGCCGACCGCGCCTCGGCGGCCGTCGACGCCCAGTACGGGACCGACCAGACCTGGGACTACTACAAGGACGTCCACGGCCGCAACGGCATCGCGGGCGACGGCAAGGGCTCGTACAACCGCGTCCACTACGGCAGCAACTACAACAACGCCTTCTGGGACGACAGTTGCTTCTGCATGACCTACGGCGACGGTGACGGCACCACCTTCGGCCCGCTGGTCGCGCTGGACGTGGCCGGGCACGAGATGACGCACGGCGTCACCTCCAAGACGGCCGCGCTGACGTACTCGGGCGAGTCCGGCGGCCTGAACGAGGC
>NZ_WWKH01000096.1:0-3958 GCF_009865595.1 Streptomyces sp. SID1328
GCCAGCCCCTCGTCGGCGGCCGGGCCCGGCGCGGGGCGCGGCGCCGCGCTGAGCTGGGGCGGAACGCTGTCCGTCGGTGCAGGCGAAGTCACGGTGCACAGATTAGGTCCTCGGTCCGACAACCACCCAAACGGTGTGGAAGCGACGGCCGTCACAGCGGCGCGAGACCCCCCCGGCCTCAAGGCGTCTCACTGCTCGTCGACCCGGCGGCGGTAGACCTCCAGCACTCGTTCGAGGGAGTCCGCGAGATAGGTCGACAGCAGTTCCTCCGCCCCGGCCCGGTCGCCGGCGCGGAGGGCGTCGAGGATCTGGCGGTTGCGGGCGAGGTAGGGCTCGTGGAGGCGGCGCGGGTGGTCCACGTGGTGGAAGGCGAGCCGGAGTTCGGCGAAGACGCTGCGCATCAGCTCGTCGGTGCGCTCGCTGCGGGCCAGGGCGACCAGTTCGCGGTGGAAGTGGAAGTTGGCCGTCCCCAGCGATTTCCAGTCACTTTCCCGCGCCGCCGACTCCCCCTCGGCGACCGCCCCGGCGAGCTTGTCGAGGGCGTACGGGGGTTCGCCGAGGCCGCGTACCACGGCGCACTCGACCAGGTCACGGGTGCGGTAGATGTCCTCCACGTCCGCGACGCTCAGCACCCGGACGAAGACGCCCCGGTTGAGTTCGTGCACCAGCAGCCGTTCATGGGTGAGCAGCCGGAACGCCTCGCGCAGGGTGTTGCGGGACACCCCGAGGGCGCCGCCGATGCTGTCCTCCGACAGCCGGGTGCCCGGCGGGAAATAACCCTCCGCGATCCGGCTCCGGAGGATGTCGGAGACGCGTTCGGCGGTGCTGGTACGGCCCAGGAGGGCGCGGTCGTCGGCCAGTTGACCCAGCTGCTCTGCCATGCCCGGAATTCAACCGCAGAGCCGGGGGCGAGACAACGTACCCATTGAAGGATCGTTGAACGATCCTCTACGGTGCTCCGCACGGCCCTCCCCCACGAGGCCGGCACCGCACGGCCCCGCGCCGCACGACCCCGTGCCGCGCGACCCGCACTGCTCACCGACCCGCACCCCCTCACGCTTCTGCGAGGTGCCGCCCATGAGCACGACTCCCCCGCCCCAACTGACCGCCGTCCCCGACCAAGCCACCCACGAGGAAGGGCCGTTGGGCTGGTTCCGCGCCCTCGGCCCGCGCGGCCGCCGCGCCTTCGCCGGGGCCTTCGGGGGCTATGCCCTCGACTCCTACGACTACTTCACGCTGCCGCTGACCATGGTCGCGCTGGCCGCGTACTTCAACCTCGACAGCGGCCAGACCGGGCTGTTCACCACGGTCACGCTGGTGGTGTCCGCCGTCGGCGGGGCCCTGGCGGGCATGGTCGCGGACCGGATCGGCCGCGTGCGGGCCCTGATGATCACCGTCGTCACCTACGCGGTGTTCACGGTCGCCTGCGGCTTCGCCCCCACCTACGAGACGCTGCTCCTTTTCCGCGCCCTCCAGGGCCTCGGTTTCGGCGGCGAGTGGGCGGTCGGGGCCATCCTGGTCGCCGAGTACGCGAGCGCGCGGCACCGGGGGCGCACCCTCGGCGTGGTGCAGAGTTCCTGGGCGGTCGGCTGGGGTCTGGCCGCGATCGTCTACACGCTGGTGTTCTCCTTCGTCGGCGAGGACCTGGCCTGGCGGGTGCTGTTCTGGACCGGCGCGCTCCCCGCCCTGCTGGTGGTGTGGCTGCGCCGCCGGGTGCACGACGCGCCGCAGGCCGCGGCGGCCCGGGAACACAGCCCGGAGCGCGGCTCATTCACGGCCATCTTCCGGCCGGGCACGTCGAAGGAGCCGGGGCTGCTGCGCATCACCTTCTTCGCGAGCCTGCTCTCCACCGGCGTGCAGGGCGGCTACTACACGCTGGCCACCTGGGTGCCGACGTACCTGAAGACCGAGCGCGGCCTCTCCGTCGTCGGCACCGGCGGCTATCTCTCGCTGCTGATCTCCGGGGCCTTCCTCGGCTATCTGACCGGCGGCCACCTCACCGACCGGCTGGGCCGGCGCCGCACCATCTGGCTGTTCGCCCTGCTGTCGGCGGTCTGTGTGCTGGCGTACGCCAGCATCCCGCCCGGCGCGGGCACCCTGCTCCTGATCCTGGGCTTCCCGCTCGGCTTCTGCATGTCGGCCATCTTCAGCGGCTTCGGCTCCTATCTGAGCGAGCTGTACCCGACGCCGGTGCGCGGTACCGGACAGGGCTTCACCTACAACACCGGGCGCGCGGTGGGCGCGGTCTTCCCGACCCTGGTGGGCTTCCTGGCCGACAGCTGGGGCGTCGGCGGTGCGCTGGCGTTCGGCGCGGCGGGCTACGGGCTGGCGGCGCTGGCGCTGTTCGGGCTGCCGGAGACGCGCGGACGGGAGCTGGCATGACCCGCCCCGACCTGACCGGCGACCGTCCCGTGGCCCTTGCCGAGTCCGGCGCCCGCGACTGGAGCCCCCGCACCGCGCGGGCCCGCTTCCGGGCGGGCCTGACCGGCCCCACGGCGGGTGTCGCCGCGGGCCACACGCAGGCCAACCTCATCGCGGTGCCCGCCGACTGGGCCTACGACATGCTGCTGTTCTGCCAGCGCAACCCCCGCCCCTGCCCGGTGCTGGACGTGACGGACGCGGGCGCGGTCACCACCGTCCTCGCGCCCGGCGCCGACCTGCGCACCGATCTTCCGCGGTACCGGGTGTGGCGGGACGGCGAGCTGGTGGCCGAGCCGTCCGACGCGCGCGAGTACTGGCGGGACGACCTGGTGGCGTTCCTGCTGGGGTGCAGCTTCACCTTCGAGTGGGCGCTGGCCGGGGCGGGCGTGCCGATCCGCCACGTCGAGCAGGGCCGCAACGTGCCGATGTACGTGACCGGCCGGCAGTGCCGTCCGGCGGGGCGGCTGCAGGGTCCGATGGTGGTGTCGATGCGTCCGGTGCCGCCGGAGCATCTGCGGGCCGCGATCCGGGAGAGCGGGCTGCTCCCGGCCGTGCACGGCGGCCCGGTGCACTGCGGCGACCCGGCCGCCCTCGGCATAGCGGACCTGGCCCGGCCCGACTTCGGTGACCCGGTGGACATGGCGCCCGACGACATCCCGGTGTTCTGGGCGTGCGGGGTGACCCCGCAGGCGGCGGTGACGGCGTCCCGGCCGCCGTTCGCCCTCACGCACGCGCCGGGGCAGATGTTCCTGACCGACGCGCGCGACGAGCAGTACCGCGTGGTCGGCGTCGGCTGATCCGCGTACCCGAGGAGGTTCGTACCCGATGACCGTGACCGGACCGGTCGATCTCAACGCCGACCTGGGCGAGGGCTTCGGCCGCTGGCAACTGACCGACGACGAGGGGCTGCTGTCCGTCGTCACCAGCGCCAATGTGGCCTGCGGCTTCCACGCCGGGGACGCGGCGACCATGCGCCGGGTGTGCGACCTGGCCGCCGCGCGCGGGGTGACGATCGGCGCCCAGGTCTCCTACCGGGACCTCGCCGGCTTCGGCCGGCGCGCGATGGACGTGCCGTCCGCCGAGCTGGCGGCCGAAGTCGCCTATCAGATCGGCGCGTTGGAGGTGTTCGCGCGGGCCGCCGGCGCCCGCGTGGCCTACGTCAAGCCGCACGGCGCGCTCTACAACCGCGTCGTCCGGGACGAGGAGCAGGCCCGCGCGGTGGTCGACGGGGTGCTCCTGGCCGGCGCCCGGCTGCCGGTGCTGGGCCTGCCCGGCTCACGCCTGCTGGAGGCGGCCGGGAAGGCGGGGCTCCGCGCGGTCCCGGAGGCGTTCGCGGACCGCGCCTACACCGACGAGGGCACCCTCGTGCCGCGCGACCGGGAGGGTGCCGTGGTCAGCGACCCGGATGCGGTGGTGGCACGCTCGCTGGACCTCGCCCGCTCCGGCGAGGTGACCGCGCTCTCCGGCGCCCGCGTCCGGGTAGGGGCCCGCTCCCTCTGCCTGCACGGCGACACCCCCGGCGCGGTCGGGCTGGCCC